>DAOVBK010000062.1 GCA_030670605.1 Candidatus Stahliibacteriota bacterium | reverse complement strand
TGAATTCGATGACAACACTGCATATCCGGTGATTGATTTGCTGCCAGAGCAACGCAAGATCAAGAATATGGGCGGGACAATGCGATTGGGAAACTGGCCATGCCGCTTAGAGCCAAAAACCCTGGCGCGTAAGATTTATGGAAAAGATGCAATTGAAGAACGTCATCGTCACCGCTATGAAGTTAATCCTAAGTACATCAAGGCACTCAGCACGAAGGGGCTCGTATTTTCCGGAAAGTCACCGAATGGAAAGCTTATGGAGATGGCTGAGCTCAGTGACCATCCATTCTACCTCGGCACGCAGTTTCATCCTGAATTCACATCAGGACCACTGGCGCCAAACCCTGTTTTCTATCATTTTATCAAAGCGTCAGTGAAGAAACCATAATACACTGTAATTTACACTATGTGGTATTGCTTCAAACAACGATGAGAACTGCACGTATAGAAATCATGGCATTCTTACTGATTCTCCTCTTGGGCATCATTGGATGTGGACATGAAGATATTGCTGAAAAACTGGCTAAGGAGCTACCAAAAATCACATTAGAGCAGTTCTCACTTACTGAAACAGAAAATGGAAAGAAACTATGGATACTCGATGCACAGCATGCTCGCGTTTACAACGAAATCATTATCGTGGATAGTGTGCGAATCCGCTTCTACGATGAACAGGAAGTTGAGTATTCAGTACTACATGCACCCGGCGGTGTGTTGAACACCAAGACGCATAATATTCTCGTAGGCGATAGTGTTGTTGTCTTTACCAGTGATTCGTCAACACTCTTTACTGATTCTCTTTTCTGGCACAATGATTCTCAGCTTATCATGACAAATCAATATGTGAAGATTGTGAAGCGGGATAGTACAGTCATAGAGGGCAACGGTTTGAGAGCTGACCCGCGGCTGGACAAGATAGAGATCATTGGTGCGACAAAGGGGATTTCACCGATTGAACTGCCGAGCATACAGTAGACGCGAACGGACGCAAATGCGCGCGAATACAGTAGACGCGAATCAACGCGAATAAGAAGAACGCGGAGACCGCGGAGGTCTCGCAGAGAACCCAGATTACGTGATCTTGCAATGTTGCTAATATTCCTGTTTTGCCTCACGCCGTTTTCCGCTGATAGAGTTGAGATTATCAAAGAAAATGGTGAGAGTATTGTCCATCTTATTGGCAACGTGATTATTGAGGATGAAAAAACACGGATCACGTGTGCTGAAGCAAAATACAATGAAATGAGGAACTATGTGATTCTTAAAGACAATATCCATATTGTTGATGACCAGGGCGAAATCAGTGCAGACTTTGCTACATATGACTTCAACAGCAGGCAGGGTTTTCTTAGAGGCAATGTTCTTCTTGCGAGGAGGAACGAAATCTTTACTTCTGATTCACTTGTGTATGACGGTGCCGGAAAGAACGTTGAGATGTTCAGCAATGTGATGATCGAGGCAACTGACAGCACATTACGGGCATTTGGCGCCGCTGCACAGTATGACCTTGAGGCTGAAATCGGATGGCTTATGAATAATCCTTCGCTGGAGATCTTGAGAAAAGAGCGTTCGCCAATGTTTGTCGAGGCGCAGAGATTCCGATTGGACAACAAGGCAAATGTCCTCTATGGGTATGATTCTGTTGTGGCAACAATTGATAGTGTTGTTGTTACGTGCGACACATTTGTCTACGATGTGAAAACAGAACACGGCACCATGACGAAACCGTTCATCACTGAGGTGGGCAATAGGATCATCGGTGAAACTGGCAGTTTTGTTATGAAGGATAATGACATCGAGTCGTTAAGTGTACATAACGGGTGGTCACAATACTTCACCAAGAATGGTACCAAGAACATTGTTGAAGGTGAGAAGATTACTGTATTATTCGAAGAGGGACAGGCAAACCGTATCATTGTGACCGGTGAGCCGCGGGGCGTTGTGCACATGCGCGAAGGCGACGAAGATGTTAGCGACTAAGAATCTTACTAAAATTTTCGGTCGCAGAGTCGTTGTTGACAAGATAAATCTCGAAATAAAGCGAGGTGAGGTCGTTGGTTTGCTTGGACCGAATGGAGCAGGGAAGACGACTACATTCAACATGATCGTGGGCCTGCTCGCACCGCATGGTGGTGATATTGTGCTCGGTGATATGCATATCACGCAACTGCCGATGTACCAGCGAGCCCGGCTCGGCATATCATTCTTATGCCAGGAACCGAGTGTATTCCGGAAGCTGAGAGTGGATGAGAATCTTATTGCTATATATGAAATTCTCGGTGAGAACTCGAAAGATGCTCAAGAGAAAACAGAGAAGGCATTGGATGATTTTAACCTAAAACATGTGCGGAGACAAAAGGCATACACACTCTCGGGTGGTGAGCGCAGGCGCGTTGAGATTGCTCGCGCTCTTATCAGTGACCCGAAATTTCTGCTTCTCGATGAACCATTTACGGGTATTGATCCGATTTCGCGGGCTGACTTGCAGGACTTGATCCTTCACCTCAAGGATAGAGGGATCGGGATTCTCATATCAGATCACAATGTCCGTGAGACCCTTGAGATTACCGACCATGCCTATATTATATATGACGCAAAAGTACTCATGGCAGGAGACGCACAAACACTCATAAACAACCCAAAAGCCAGGGAATTATACCTCGGCGAGAAATTCAAGATTTAAGTACAAAAACATAGATTATTGGGCTTACAGGGTTCCACGATAGTGGAAAATGGGGTTGTATGTCGATCCCCAGAATACTAAAATCCCTTTCGAATACTTTTTCGACGCGATAGTGCTCTCCACTAAAAAGCCTTCTGGTGAATCGCCGGCACGCAAACGTGCTTTTCTTGGTGTGGCGGCATTCCTCGTACTCGTACTCCGTAATAATGAAAAAATGCGGTTCTGCTTGCAGTAACTTTTGATAATCGTAGTCAGTCACCACAATATTACGAGTGAATGTCTCGAGAGGCGGTGTATAATTGAATGGGAAGAACGTAGCGACACCGATGACCGTGTCCTTAGCCATGTTTTCCTTTATCCAGTCAGCACACTCGATACGTGTATCATACGCGTCCATTCTCCTGAGGAACGCGAGCGAAAATGCGAGCGGATGAAGAACAACAATCACCAATGTAAGAATGCCGACACACTGTATAATTCTGTGCTTTTTGTGTGTAATTATATCAGCGAGAAGTCGACCTGTTGCGAGCATTAGAAACGGGAGCACGGAAAGAAAATGGCGCAGATGTGGAGAGGCATTAAGTATGAGGAGCACATAAAACGGTACAATATACGCGAGGAGGAGTCTGTCGCTATCTCTTTTCTGGTAGATGAGATAGCATATTCCGAGAACTGCCGTGAGTGTCAGTGGCAAAAGGAGTGAATGGAAGGTCGAAATAGTGAATGGTGAGAGCAGATTGATGCCATACCGGTTGTACGTAAGCAACCCGCGTTCGCCAAAGATACCGCCAAATCCTTTGCTGTTACCATAGAGGAATTCACTGAACGAGAGAATTATGTGCGGGGATGTAAGAAAAAAGACAGCAATTGCCACAGCACAGGTTAGGATAGTGTTCTTGTTGACAGCTCTGCCAAAAAAGGTGCTTTTAGACTCGCGATTTGTCATATAGACTCGGCAAAAAAATGGAATCATGATAAGGATATTAGTGTACTTTGTACCAACGGCAATACCGATGAGTATACCTGCGATAATGTACCAGAGCACTTCCTTAGTTCCCCGGGCTCTGGTCGTTAGGAACCAGAATGCCACGGCAAGCCAGAAAACACCTGGGGCATCGACCACAAACATGTGGGATTGAAAAACGAGCGTGGGAAGCACCGCAGTGAGGCTGGCTGCAAGTACTCCTACAACAGCATTGTATAGATTTCTGCCGATGAGGAAAACGAGGAGAATGAGCAGGATACCCTGAATGATCGACACGATTCGGACAACATAGAACATTTTGGCGTAGTCAGGCAGCGATACACCATCTAATGGCTGACCCAAGTTATTGGTTCTGATCGGTAGAGACAAGGGTTGAACATAGCCTACGAGTGATGCCATTTTCACTGAGAGTAGAAGTGTGTAATAGTGAAATGTCGGGTTAATGAAATAGTGTGGGTTGAGCTCTGTCGGTTTCATTCTCAGGATCAACCCTAACGTGAAACCCTCATCCTGATAATGATAGCGCCAGTAGGGTTGTCGTGGTACTCCCCATTCCAGACCGTAGAATCTGAGAATGCTGCCACCGATAAGTACAATGCAGAGTAGTAGTAATATAGATTTTCTCACGATTGAATGATACCAGTAATTTATTTTGTGTCAATAGAAGACCCTCCTGAGGGGTATTATACGAAGAAGAATGATGTGTTTGCAGTGCGGGTCGCCGTTGACATATCGCATATGAAGACATATAATCAAAAGATGCAGGGTGCGAAGCGTTGGGGGAGAACACTGTTTAAGAGAAATAGATGGCTGTTGCTTTTTCTTGGTATTTATCTACTGCTGTCAGTGCTACTATTCAGTCCACGACTCTTTATCGGTGGAGATAATGCTCGGTATATAATACTCTCTGAATCGATTGTCAGCGGTAAGGGATACACTGATATACATCTGCCCGAAGAAACACCACACACGAAGTTTCCGTTTGGATTCCCCTTGCTTTTATCAATCCCGATGCTTCTTTTCGGTTACAATCTGTTTGTGCTTAAGGTCTTGGTTCTCATAACCGGTGTTCTAGGATTTTTCTTTATTTACCGAATAACCGAACAGTTGTTCAAGGAAAAAACCATTTTTGTGATGGCTTTCTATGTGTTTCTTCCGCTTTTTTACGTATATAGCCACCATGTGATGTCAGAAATTCCTTATCTCTGTTTTTCTGTTGCTGCGATATACTTTTTCTTAGAAGCGCGTAAGAACAAACCTGTCTTCTATCACATCGCCTTTGTCCTTGCGGTTTATTCCTATCTTTTACGCACGGCCGGCATTGCTTTGATTGTTGCCATGGGAGTGATTTTGCTGTTCAGAAAGGAATATAGGTATTGTGCCATACTCCTCGTCATGTTTCTTGTTGTATTCATACCGTGGCAAATACGAAATTCGCGCATTCCCCAGACCTGGACATATTTCGATGAGATTTTTCTGAAAAATCCTTATCAACTTGAACTCGGTAGGATAGCCGTTTTCGATATCATCGTGCGGCTGTGGGAGAACTTCATCTTCTATACTTTTACTATCTTTTCAACAATAGTCCTGCCGATTTTGAAATCACGTGTAATAATGCAAATGGTTGGTTTTGTGTTTCTTATTTTGACCATACTTGGGTTCGCGCAGCGAATCAAAAGACCCACAGTCATTGAAATCTACTGTCTTGTTTCACTCACCATCATTTTGATTTGGCCAAGGATTTGGTCGTCGTCACGCTTTTTGCTACCTTTGACACCGTTTCTTGTTTTTTATTCTTTCTTGGGCGTTTTTCAGATTGCGAGACGAATCAAGCTCAGATTTCTCGTTCATATGTTCGTTGCGATTTTCATTGCACTGAATATCGCAATGATCGTTCCGCTCGCCCATCAATCTATCATTGCCAATTCAATGCACTTGCATGGTAACAAATATGCTGGATACATGCTTGATTGGGTACACTATTTTCAAATCATCGATTGGATAGGCGAGAATGCTCCTCAAGATAAGGTCGTTATGGCAAGGAAACCCGAATTCGTATATTTGCTATCACACCGTAAATCATTTCGGTGGCCCTTTACAGATGATACAAAGGAAGTACGAAAAGCATTTTGGGATAGTGATTACATAATACTCGATAATTTTAAGGGAGAAAATTTCGTGAGGAACTTTCTGAAATCAGTGGTCATGGAGGAACGTGATAACTTCAAGATCGTGACCAAGACTGCCAAACCGCCATTTTATCTCATAGAAGTGAAGAAATAGGTGATGTGGATAAGCGTTAAGAAGACTCAAGTATGGTATAACAAGTGAGAATCAGTCTTCAAGAGCTACAAAGGTCATCATGACAACAGACATCCGTAGAAAGGGAGCGCATTGATTGCTGCAATGAAAAAGCCTCATGCACACCGTAGCATATATCTTCTTCTCTTTGTCGTTATCTATTTAGTATTATCGGTTCTCTTGTTCAATCCGCGTCTGTTCACCGGCGGTGATAATGCGTCATATATTATTCTTGCAGAATCCATAGTAAGTGGTAAGGGATACCGTGATATTCATTTACCGGATGAACCACAGCATACGAAATTTCCTTTCGGCTTTCCCTTATTATTATCTCTGCCGATGTTTCTTTTTGGTTCGAATTTCATCGTACTCAAGTTTTTCATACTCCTGACTGGTATCTGTTCGATATTCTTTTTGTATAAAATAAGTGAAATGCTTCTGGGAAATAGGGTCATTCTGCATATACCGTTGTACCTTTCGTTACCGCTACTTCTGGCATATAACAGCAGAATTCTCAGCGAAGTGCCATTTATCTGTTTTTCACTGGGGGCAATCTACTTGTTTATGAAAGCACGCGAGAGGGGAGCATTATTTTACTATCTGTCATTTGTCTTGGCGACATATTCGTTTCTCATAAGAACATCTGGCATCACCCTTGTCACCGCTATGGTGATCTTCTTGTTGATCAAAAAAGAGTATAAGCATCTTCTGGTGTTTCTATTCATTTTTAGCGCTGTAGCTATACCGTGGTACATAAGAAGTGCAGGTATCCCCCAGGAGCAATCGTATATTGAGCAACTCATTGCCAAAGACCCGTATCAATCCCTGCTGGGTAGAGCTGGTATAACTGACTATGCACTCCGTATGTGGCGTAATATTGTGTTCTATTTAACCAAAGTGATTCCGAAAACGCTGCTGCCTGTGTTAGTATCAGAGATACCTTTGGGGATAGTCGGCGTTGTCCTGCTTATATTTGTCTCGATTGGTTTTGTGAGTCGATTACGAGAAATTTCAGTGATTGAATTATATTTCACGATCAGTTTGTGCATTTTGCTGCTCTGGCCTGATGTATGGTCTTCGGATAGATTCCTGTTGCCTATTGTCTGGATTCTTTCGTTATACGTTATTATGGGCATATACCGGGTGGCGAAGAGGATACATTTTACGCATTTGCCATGTGTATTTGTCGCACTAGTTGTGATACTCAATGCTGTTGTGATTGGAATAAGTACCCAGAGTGCATTGTCCATTCGGGCTGAATTCGCCAAAGGTGATAAATATTTCGGGTATCGTCCTGATTGGCAGCACTATTTCGAAGTAATCGAAGTAATAAAGGAAAGGATTCCTCGTGACAAGGTTATCATGGCGCGGAAGCCTGAATTCGTTTACGTCGTTGCCGGAAATAAATCGTTCAGATATCCTTTTACTGAAGATCGTGAAAGAGTTAAACAGGCAATACAACAGAGTGATTATATCATTATTGATGGCTTTTATGAACTCGGCATTTCAACAGAGCGTTATCTCATGCCCGCATTGACCGAGACAAGCAGAGAGAATTACGCGATTGTGTTTCAGACACCTGAGCCACGTTTCACACTCCTGAAGGTAAAGAAGTAAGTCATCTTGACATCTCTCCTAACATCCTTACAATTATTGTTTGGAAGGCCTTAGGTTATCATGGATACTATCTTAGAAGCGTTAAGACACCTGGTGAAGACCAGTAACCGGCTCCAGAAACTTATTAAGGACTATAAAATACTGCAAGAAAACACTGCA
>DAOVBK010000085.1 GCA_030670605.1 Candidatus Stahliibacteriota bacterium | reverse complement strand
CACCCTCACGGGTATCAATACCAGTCGCAACCGCCAGGCGGCAGTCTTTTTGCTCATATAGGAACTTGGCGAGATCATAGACCTTCTCTCGCGGCACTCTGATGTACAACCGGCGTGGGGCATGGATTTTCACCGATGCTTCGGGACACTTTGCAGCAATTTCATCCACAATTTCCTTTGAAAACTCTTTCTTCATTATTATAACCTCTTCAGTGCCTTAACAATACCCATGATGATCGCCTCTGGCTTTGGCGGACACCCGGGTATGTACACATCCACTGGAATATGCTTATCATAGGGACCGACAATATTGTATGATGATTCGAACATGTGCGTGTGACAGGTGCACGATCCCACGCCAATAACCAAACATGGTTTCGGTGTCTGTTCGTAAACCTGCAGGACGCGTGGTAGATTCTTTCGGTTGAGGACACCAGTTACGAGCAGCGCATCTGCATGCCGCGGCGAGCCCACAAGGACAATGCCAAACCGTTCAACATCCCAGCGTGGTGTCAGTATATCGAGGATTTCGATATCGCAATTATTGCAGGAAGCCGCAGCAACGTGAAAGACCCACGGTGATTTCTTCAGTCCCCACAGTTTCGCATTTGCCATAGCCGACTCCTTTACAAGTTATTAAATGCTAGTATCAATCCAATGATGGACAGTGTGCCAAGACCAATCCAGAAGAACTTCAGCGCCTGGTCAATGCGTAAGCGCGGATTGGTATTCTTGATAAGGACGATAAGGACAACAATCAATAGGAATTTAAGAATTGCCCACCAACTCGCTAAACCACCCCAGAGCAATGAGATAAGGAATAGCGGCATGAGGAAGTACATCATTGCCCGCGTGAGCTTGTACATGGCGAGTGCTACACCTGAATATTCAATGTACGGTCCCGCCATAATCTCCTGTTCAGCCTCCGGGATGTCGAATGGTACAAAACTCAATTTGGCTTGTGTGCACAGTAGAATAACAATCGCACCGATAACTCCTGAAATAGAATGCATAAATGGTCCTTGCGCCTGCTGCGCGAGTATAATCTCGCCAAATTTGACGGTTCCGCCCGCCTTGAGTATGATCATTGCGAGCACAACATAAAAGGGCAATTCATAGGCAAAAAACTGCGTCATCTCACGTGAGGCACCGACACTTGCCAATGGATTTTTGGATGCTGAACCACCGATGATTATGCCGATCGGTGGAAGTGCAAGCAGATAGACCATGACAATCACATCGCCAACAAATGAACTCTCCGGATTGAAATTCATGGAAAAAAGCATTACAGAAAAAATTGACATAGCAACAAGCCCCATCATCGGGCCAAGAAGAAATAAGGTCTTTGAATTTCCTTCGGGAATTATTGTTTCTTTAAGCAGCAGCTTAAGAAAATCAGCATATGGTTGGAACCATGGCGGACCGACTCGCATTTGCACACGGGCAGTCACCTTGCGGTCTATCCACGTGATAAACAGACCAATCACTGCGGTAAACAAGAATCCGGGAAACACTACGTATGAGAACAGAATGCTCACGATATTCATGCCTTTCTCCTCATAAATGCATCCTTTGAAACCATTCTCATGCCGATTTCATGCAACTCAATCTCTTCATCGCTCAAGTACTGGAGGGCACCAGAAGAACAGGCAGCCACACACCGCGGACCTTCTTTTCTATCAATGCACAGACTACATTTCTGCGAGACGTGGCGAACAAGGGGAGCATCAATAACACCAAACGGGCACGCAAACGAACAGCTCTGACACCCGATGCAGACAAGGGAAGAACGTACGACAAGCCCAGTTTCTTCGTCACGGGTAATCGCATCAACCGGACACGCTGCCATGCACAGCGGCTCTTTGCAGTGTTTACACGCGAGGGGCAAATATGCCTGACCAGTAATGTCACCGTGCCGTATGCGTGCTTCGCCCTTGAACGCTGCCTTGCATGCTGCTTCGCATGACCGACAGCCGCAACATAAATCAAGATCCAAAACTATTCTTTTCGCCATAGTTGCACCTCAGTCGGGATGAAACAAACTATGTCATTCATTATTTCATAATCGAATATACCCCTAACATCTGGATTTTCTGCTGGCACAACAACTACACCCGGAACTGTATCATGCGTGAGTTTTGTCTTAAGAACCGTCTCTCCATGCTTTGACTTCACGGTCACCTCATCATTGTGCCGAACGCCGAGTTCATGTGCATCAGCAGGATTCACCTTGAGCATAGGGTCTTCCAACAACCCGAGAAAATTGTATGCAATTTTTTCACCGAGCAGTGTAAATGTCTTCTTCTTTGACATGCGAGCCTTTTCTGCGAGCGCCCCTGCCTGCGCCTTCACATCGACCGTCACCGACGGCGAGGAAAATGGTTTTGCCTGTCCTGCTCCATTTGCGATGTGACTGAGTATTTCATTCACGGTTCGTGCGCCGCTTGCTGGCGTTATTGCCGGCTCAAGTCGTTTCTTACCAAAACTTGTAAGCAGGGAACCTTGTTTTTCAAGATTCAACGCAACAGGTAGTGTCGTATAGCCATTCTGTTTAAAAGGTGATGTCGCGCATATGTTGACGCCCTTGAGCGCGCGCGCGAGCTGTGGGTAATAGAAAGGAAATAACTCACCGAAATTCAGCAGATGTTTTATCTTCTTCCTTTTTGCGAGTTTAATAATTGAACCGAAATGATGGTTTCCTTCAAAACCAGCAAATTCAACAAATGGCATCACCTTCTTCCCGCTGTACTGCTGCAGCCGTGATAGACCTTCAATCAGGAGCAATGGGTCGAAGCAATGTGCAAATGAAAGACAGACAATGATGACGCCTTTTTTCGCTGCCCTGAAACTCGCGCCTATCTCGGCTATGCGCGAGCCAGCAATACCAGACACCGCGGCAATATCAACATCATTGATCGTTTCACCGGCAAGGCCGAGCAGCGCAAGCGCTTCTGTTCCAGCCGTGACCTGGCAGAAATCGCTCGCGAAATGCGCTGTGTGGGTGCGGATAGAGTCGATAACAAGAAGTCTATTGTTCCTTGCTTTTAGCTTCCAGTTGATGAGTGACTTGCTGATCATCGGTGCCTGATTGAACGGATCGCCGACGACGACAATCATCTCCGCGTTGTCGATATCATCGAGTGTTGACGGCGTCTCTAAGAATCGCCGAAGCAATGCTTCTGGTTCGCAGTAGGTCGAGGCAGTATGCTCTATGCCAACATTCCTGCAGAACGCAGCAAGCGCGTGGTATTCTTCAATAGTAATATTACGGTCAAATGTCACTGCCACACTTTTCGGCTTCTCAATCGCCTTTTTGATGTCCCTCACAATCTTTGCCCACTCTATTGTTTTGCCGTCCTTGACCGGCATCGACAATCGTTTCGGATGGTTGAGGTAGAATGCAGCAGCACTACCACGCGGGCATAACCTGCCCTCACTGCTCCCTTCTTTCAGGTACTCAACACCGGTGACGCCAAAATCATTAAAGATGAGCCCGAAGTCACACCCAAAACTGCAGAGTGGACATACTGTTTTCTTTGTTGTCGTGTATGACCGATCGATTGTCTTCATGCGAATGGCTCCTCAATATCTTTGATATTCTCCCAGGTAAGCACTGGACCGTCTTTGCAGACGTAGTACTTACCTACCCGGCAGTGATTGCACTTACCAATACCACATGACATATTTTGTTCCATAGAAAGATAGACGTTCGGAGCAGCAAAGCCAGCTTCAACGAGACGCTGGGTTGTGAACTTCATCATGAGTGGCGGTCCGCACACAACCGTCGGTGATGTCTTCACATTCACTGGTATATCATCAAGGATAACCGTAACGACTCCTACAGTGCCGTGCCACGACTCATCACCAACGTCGACGGTGAGTACGATATCAACTCCCTTAATCTTCTCCCATTGTGGCAGGAGATGTTTGTAGACAATATCCTGCGGCGTACGCGCTCCGTACCTCAGGTATATCTTTTTATAATCTTTGATGTTATGTACGAGTGCAAGAAATAGCGAACGGATCGGTGCGAAGCCAACTCCTCCTCCGACAATAAAAACTTCTTTGCCTTTGAAATCTTGTAGAGGGTAGGCCTTTCCGAACGGGCCTCTGACACCCACGAAATCACCTTCTTTAAGATCAAAAAGCGCCTCGGTCACCCTTCCAACCTGCATGATGGTGAATTCCATTGTATCTGCATACGGAGAAGATGATGGCGTAAAAGGTGCCTCACCAGCGCCGGGCACGGTCAATTCAGCAAACTGACCGGCCTCAAACTGAATTGGCATACCATCCAATACAAATGTCATTATGGTGGGTGTCTCGGGTATGATTTTCTTTATCTTAGTCGGAATTGGATAATACGGATTTACAGCTTCCATAGTATCTCCCTTATGTCAATCTTTGCTGAGCAGCCACGAAAACATCTTCCACAACCCGAGCATGCATAGAAACCCTCGTATTGCTTGAAGTAGTTAAACTTGCACTCAAAGCGATTCCAGAATCGATCATCCAATGTGCTGCGCGGGTTCACACCGCCACCAACACGCGCATATGCCGCATAGTAGCACGTATCCCACGTCCGCACGCGCTCGAGATCCTTGCCCCTCTTATGATCACTTAACAGAAAACAGTAGCACGTTGGACAGACATGAAGACATGAGTGACATTCAACACAGTCATTGCGCGCTTCATGTTTCATCTCGCGGCTGGCACCATGGATGCGGTCATCAATGTCGTCCTTGATTGCTCGCTCATTTATCGTACTCAGTTCCTTGACTGCCTTTTTCCGCATTGCATCACGCTCTTTTTCATATTCCTTGCCGGCTTCAGTGAAAAGGTCCTTTGTCATGTTCAGAACCGCCTCGCCACGCTGTGTGAAAACCTCGAAAAGGAGGCCTGCGCTCACTGGTGTGATATTGATATCGGACACACCTTCACTATATGGCGTAAGACCGACAAGATTGCAGAAACAACAATCCTCAGGTTGCGGACAGTCTGCAGAAATGATTATGGTATTCTCCCTCCGCTGCTGATAGATCGGGTCAACAGGTTCCCACTGCAAAAATACTCTGTCGTAAACATCTACTCCTCTGAGATCACAGTTCTTGACGCCAACAATGTATTGCTTTGGTGCCTTCGTATGGATGTCATCAGGGAATGCTGCAACCACATCACGGCTCGGAAAAAAGAAATGTTTGACGTTCTCTGCAGTCCGTATCTTCTCAAAGTTTGGTTCCAGTCTCTTATCCTTGTCAAACCGGGTAATGTGCGTTTTGTCATTTTCTAAAACAGGATAATATACTGAACCATCCTCTGCTATATGTAATAAAAAATCAAAGATCTTACTTGAGGGTAGTAGATAGAGTTTCATAGAGGTCTATTATAGTTATCTTGTTTTTGTTGTCAAGCGAGTTGAAAAAGGTAACAACTCGCTCAGCACGTTTAATGATATCACGTGTAAGATGTTCGTAGGAATACGGTGGTACGCCGTACAGCCACAAAGCGGCATGGCTATATTCTTTGAGGTAGTCATACATAGCACGTAGTGGTAGATTGTGCGTTGATAGTGAAATGGTTGCGTTTTCTAGTAGTTCTTCATCTCTGAGCAGAACCGGTTCTTGACTTTGTTTCTGTATCGTGTCAAAAAAAATGATGAGGTCAGGCGTGAGGTCAATAATCTGGTTCAAGTAATTCTCCACATTGAGCGCACAATCCATTGTTTTGATATAATCTTTTTCCTGAATATGTTCAACTACATATGGTCCAAAACCATCATCTCCGCGTTCCCTATTCCCCAGACCGCAGAGAAGTATTTTCATTTCGAACAGTATAGCCGAAAGAGATATAGTGTCAATGAAAAAGGATACTACTTCATAACCGAAACAATGGGGTCAAATCTCGAAACTTGACAATCCCTTAAGCCGTGCCTCGGTTTTCTCGGGTGACCCCATACGCCTTTCGAGACGCTCTGTCAGCCTCGTTGTGCCTTTTAACTGGCTTGATTTCGCTCTCGCAATGACTACAATACACTATGTTAGTCAAACGACTGCGAGATTGCTCACAATTCGAAGCTCGTGACCGATCACAGCTACGCGAAATAGTGAATCCAAACACAGAAAAAATCAATATCAGCTACAGTCTTGCGTGGGCTCAGGTGCAACCAGGTGAACGAACAGCACGCCATACACTGGACTGTTGGGAAATCTACTACATCCTCAAGGGTACAGGAATAATGCACATAGATAAGGAAAAAAGTGCTGTCTACGAGAATGATACTGTGTTTATACCACCGCATGCGGTTCAATTTATTGAGAACAGAAGACAAGAACCTCTTGAATTTCTGTGCATTGTTGACCCGGCGTGGCGACCGGACAAGGAACACATATGCAGTACTGCCGATGAGCATAACTCATGAATGAGGAAGTGACATTCATCGGAATTATCCACTCACCCTACACCCAACCTGGCGACGCACCTTCACAATCAGATGGAACTGAATGCACAATCGAAATATTCGGTCAGTATGCTGAGGGATTGCAGGATGTCGAGAGTTTTTCCCATATCCACGTCATCTATTGGCTTCACCAATCACAGGGATATACGCTGCTCGTAAACACACCCTGGGATGACAAACCGCACGGCCTATTCGCAACGCGCTCACCGCATCGTGTAAACCCGGTCGCATATGCTGTGGCACGGCTTGTGCGACGTAGTGGCACAATCTTGACTGTTCATGGAATCGATGCTATTGAAGGAACACCAGTCATCGACATAAAACCGTATATTCCACACATCGATGCGAAACCAGATGCTTCTGATGGATGGTTGTCTCACACACATTTCTCGAAAAAACAGAACA
>DAOVBK010000270.1 GCA_030670605.1 Candidatus Stahliibacteriota bacterium | reverse complement strand
GAGTCACGAGTACAACATTACTCTTCGACTCCGTTCGCGCTGGAACGAGAGTTCCTGCGGCAAGCTCAGAATGTAGAGTTTCGAGATTTGACCCCAAAGCCTCCCTTAATCATTGGCATTATTGTGTGGATGGCGATTGCTGAAGCACGAGGAAAGCCATCATGGTTTGGTATACTGATGCTCATTCCGGGTGTTAATCTTGTAATACCTGGTATTCTTGCCTTCACTGAATGAACTTCAGTGGGTTTGTATTCGTAAAGGAGAAACCGTGTTGAGGTTTCTCCTTTATTTTTTTAGGCCAAGTATGTCAATAATGAAGGCGTATTCGAACGCTATGTCTCTCAGAAAATCATAACGTCCTGACGCACCCAGATGTCCACTTTCCATATTCATCTTGAGCAGGAGCACATTCATGTCAGTCTTGAGTGCCCTGAGCTTGGCAGTCCACTTTGCTGCTTCCCAGTACTGGACCCGTGAATCATAGAGACCTGCTGTGATAAGTATGTTCGGGTAGTCCTGTGCGGTAACATTATCGTACGGCGAATATGACTTCATGTAGTAATAGTTATCTTCTTTATTCGGATCGCCCCATTCGTCATATTCAAGGACGGTGAGTGGAATAGTCGGGTCGAGCATGGTGTTCATGAGGTCAACAAAAGGTAGATCAGCGACAGCGACTTCAAAGAGCTCGGGACGCAGGTTGATGGCTGCACCGATGACGAGTCCGCCTGCACTGCCACCAGAAATCACCAACTTATCTGCTGACGTGTATTCCTGGTTGATGAGATGCTTTGCACACGCGATGAAGTCAGTGAAGGTGTTCATTTTATTGAAAAGCTTTCCTTGTTCATACCAGTAGCGCCCCATTTCACCACCACCACGTATGTGCGCGATTGCATAGATGCAGCCGCGGTCAAGAATACTCAAACGGTTGGATGAGAAATACGGGTCCCAGCTGCTGCCGTACGCGCCATACCCGTAGAGGAGCAATGGTGCAGAGCCGTCTTTCCTTAGTCCTTTTTTATAGACAAATGATATCGGCACCTTCGTGCCATCTGAAGCCCGGGCAAAAATGCGTTCTGATTGATACTGAGAAGGGTCGTAGCCACCGAGCACTTCATACTGCTTTTTCAGTTCGCGGGTTCTCGTTGACATGTTGTAGTCAAAAACAGAGCGCGGGGTAACTAGCGAGGTGTACATAAAGCGCAGCAGATTGGTGTTATACTCTCGATTGCCCGTGAGCCAGTAATTGTACACTGGTTCAGGAAATTCGACATAATGTGTTTCTTCAATCTTGAGATAAATTATCCGTATGGTCGGTAATCCTTTTTCCCGTTCATAGACAACGAGGCGTTCCTTGAATGCATCAATACTCTCAATCTTCACTGAATCGCGGTGTGCGATATATTCTTTCCAGTTCTTCTTGCCTGGGTTATCTGTCGATACCACCATAACTTTGTAATTCTCGGCGTTTTCGTTCGTCAGTATGTAGAATTGTTCATCATGATGGTCAACAAAGTACTCTACCTTTTTTTGACGCGGATGGATAAGCTCGAATGCCTCAGTTGGTGTGTCTGCATTGAGATAATACACTTCTGAGGATGTACGGCTGCCAGTATCGATAATCAGGTATTTTCTACTTTTGGTGCGTGAAACATGAAGCCAGAATGTGCTGTCTGCTTCATGATACACCAGTTCATCCTGTTCAGGGTTAGTGCCCAGAACGTGCCGGTACAATACATAAGGTCGTTTGGTTTGGTCAATAAGTGTGTAGAAAAACGTTTTGTTGTCATTAGCCCATGCTACTGAATAGCCCGTATGTGGGATTTCTTCGTCAAATAGTTTTCCCGTTGTGAGATTCTTAATACGGAGCGTGTACCGTTCTGAACCAACGGTGTCGGTTGAGTATATCAGGAGTTCGTGATTCGGGCTCACTGACAATACGCCTATTTCAAAGTAGTCTTTGTCTTGGGCGAGGACATTCTGATCAAGGATAATTTCCTCTTCGGCATCAAGACTTCCTTTCTTCCGGCAGTAAATCCTGTACTGTTTATCTTCTTCAGTCCGCGAATAGTAGTAGTAATTATCGATCTTCTCAGGCACCGAAAGGTCGGTTTCTTTTATCCTGCTGAGCATCTCGTGATACAGTGTTTCCTGGAGCGCCTCGGTGTGTCTCATTAGTGCTTCGGTATATGCGTTTTCAGCGTTGAGGTACTCTAATACTTCAGGGTTGTCGCGTTCACGTAACCAGAAATAATTATCCACACGTATGTCACCATGGATTGTATCAACGTGAGGAACCACTTTCGCCACGGGTCGTACAGGTGTGACCTCTACTAGTGTTTCAGCACGTACGAAGCTGGTAATACCACAGAGAGCGAGAAGCAGAAAATAATCATGCAAAGTATGTTTTTTCATGCCATCATTGTAGTCTATCTTCTATGTACTGTCAAGCGACCGTTTTGTTGGATAGCTGGATAGTTTTGTATGGTTGCATTGTTAACTATCCAACCATCCTAACCATTCGCCATTGGCTACTAGCCATCAGCCATATTCCATTAGTGGTCGAGCTTGCTCGACTAGATTCTTATGAGTCCTATCGTCGGATTGCCGGATAGTCTCATAGTCAAATCATTGATGTGACGATAAGACAATACGACTATGAGACAATCAGACTAATCAATATCTGAAGAGTAAATTCTGCCACAACATTCAGGCTTTAGACGTTAGGCATTGGGAGTTAGCGTGTGACAGTGAAGAGGGGGGGAGGTTACAGTCAAGGATGTTTCTTTCTGCCATGTGCCACCAGCAACTCTGGATAACTGCATCGTTG
>DAOVBK010000216.1 GCA_030670605.1 Candidatus Stahliibacteriota bacterium | reverse complement strand
CTACGACATGTCGCCCGAGAAAATCGTCGACCTTGCCATCACGTACAACACGAAGACCATTGCGTACACATATACCGAGCCGACGGTTTTCTTTGAATATATGCTTGAAACGTCGAAAAACGCACATACAAGAGGGGTTCTGAATGTTTACCATTCGAATGGCTACATAAATCAGGAGCCATTAGCCGAGCTCATACCGTATCTTGACGGTGCCAATATCGACCTGAAGGCGCACAGTAATGAATTCTACAAGGACATTACGAGTGGCACGTTGTACCCGGTTCTCGAAACACTCAAGACCCTAAAACAGAACGGTGTGTGGCTCGAAATAACCAATCTTGTGATTCCAACAAAGAACGATTCCGAAAGGGTTATACAGGATTTGTGTGTGTGGATTGAAAGTGAGCTAGGTGCAGATACACCGATTCACTTCTCGCGATTCTACCCGCAGTACAAGTTACATAACCTGCCGCCGACGCCGATTGAAACATTGAAGCGCGCTGCAACAATTGCACGAACGTGTGGAATCCACTATGTGTATATCGGGAATGTACCAGGAATTCCCGAAGAGAATACGTACTGCCCGAATTGCCGCAAATTGCTCATTGAACGACGGGGATACTCAGTAGATCTTGTGAACGTGAAGGGCGGCATGTGCCTGTTCTGTGGCACAGCGATAGCAGGTCGATGGGAGTAGTATTTGTGGTGTATACATTACGTCAAAGTGTAGCTATTGCTACTTGACAGAATTTTCAATATGTGTAGAATAATCACATGAAGAGCACCAAGGTGCGTGGAAAAACGAGGAACGGGGAAATCCACAACCAGTATATCATTATCGGAACCGAGCGGTTCTTTGCCGATCATAAGATACAGGAATTCAAGGAAAGACTGAAGGTTGATGAATCCTTTGATCTTGACACTTTTTACGCATCTGAGAACTCCATTGATGAAATTCTCCAGAAGCTGTATCTCATGCCATTTATATCGTCGCGGAGACTCGTGGTAGTAAAAAATCTGGAGGACTTGGACGATGCCGCACTCGAGAAGTTCGCCACACTGATAAATGCGTCAACATCACATAACTGTCTTATCATGACATTCACAATTGCAAAGGACAAGCCAAAGCACGCAAAGACGGCGAAAAAGCTACGCAAACTGTTTGCAAAGGCAGAACGCATTACGTACGAAAAAAAGACGGAAAAAATCCGGAAGTACATAGCACAACGGAGCGCGCGTGCTAACATCAACCTGTCAGAATCAATGCTCCAGTACTTAGAAGATGAATTCAGCAACGACATTACTGGGCTTGAGAATGAGTTTGAAAAAATCGAAAACTATTTTGCAGAAGCGCAGGCAATGAAACTCACGAACATGCAGGACCTCGCAAAAGGACTATCCGATTTCAGCAAGTACCAGGTCGTGAATGCCTTCCTTGACGGCAGGCGTGAAACACTCCAGTACTTTGAAGAACTACTACCATATCTGAAGTCCGACGCAGAGATGGTGTATGCGTTAACACGGGGATTATTGTACCGCGCACAACGGAGCAGAAAACAAAGTAAGGTCGTGACTGAAATCCTTGCACAGATGAGTGAAATCGATAAGAAGGTCAAAAGGGGATCTCATTTTGGCGACCTGATGTTAGAACTCCTTTTTCTAAAATATGCACCTGTGTTCAGGAAAGGAGATTTCTATGGATAATAAGATGGAAGAGTTACGGGAAATCGAGGCGCAGCGTACTGATTTACTCGCCAAGCTCAACAAGATCGAAGAAAAGAAGACGTCGGTCAGCGAGAAAGTCTTTACAAAAGTGAAGCTTGAGTATGAAGAAAAGCTAAAGGAACTGGAACAGAAAATGGCCGGTCATGTTGACCTCATCAAGAAGGAGTTGAAGAGCCTGAAGCATGAAGAAACAAAACTCGCAAAACAACAAGACGATCTCAATTTCGTCATCGAAGAAATCGATTTGCGTTATTCGATCGGTGAATATGATGAAGAATCTTACAAGAAGCTCAATGAAGAGAACAGTAAGACGCTGAATACACTGAAAACGCAGCTGGAAAGCGTACGGGAGCGGAAACAACGATTTCAAGATATTATCGAGATAAAGAGTATTGAAGAAACAATCGAAGAAGCACCTGAGGTTCCTGCAGAAACTGCAGAAGCCGCTCCAGAGGTTCCGTTAGTAGAAGTTGAGGCTTCACCCGAGGCAGAAGTTCCCGCGGAAGAGTCGCTGGAAGCGATACTGGAAACCCCTCCTGAGGCCACTCCAGAGGAAACGCCAATCGAGATGGTTCTAGAAGAAGAACCTGCCACGGCTGAACCTGATGAAGCTGAACCAGCTGTCGAGGAAATTGCCGCAGCAGAACCACAGATTGAAATAGAAGAGCATATTCTGGAAGAGACACTGTCTAAGGAAGCGGAAATGAAGCTCGATGAGCTCCTCACAGAAGATAAAACACCGACACCAGAAGCCGAAGCTACGACAGAAGATACAGGGGAACAAACAGCAGACGAAGAGTCAAAGACAGGTGAAGAAGGCAAGAATGTTGCATGCCCTAAATGTGGGCATATGAATGCGCCTGATTCTTGGTACTGTGAAAAATGTGGCGCTGAAGTACTCGATTCACCAGCAACATAGGAACGTAACAGAGAAATAACCACAGCAACAATGAAATATGTACCCGGCAAAGCAGAAAAGAAATGGCGAGATTACTGGAGGGAAAGGAATCTATTCAAGGCCAAAAACAACCCGAAGAGAAAATTCTATAATCTTGTGATGTTTGCCTACCCATCTGGTGATATCCACATGGGCACAGGCAGGAATTATGTCATCGGCGATGTCTACGCCCGCTACAAAATGAGAAGAGGGTACAATGTACTCCACCCGTTCGGATGGGATGCATTCGGCCTGCCAGCTGAAAACCGGGCAATTGAAGTTGGCGTCCACCCGGAAAAGTGGACCATTGAGAATATCCGGACATCTGACGAATCACTCAAGTTACTCGGTATCAGCTATGACTGGGTTCGGGAGATTATAACCTGTATGCCTGATTACTACAAATGGACACAGTGGATGTTCCTCCTGCTGTACAAACGGGGCATTGCATACAAAAAGGAAGCATATGTGAACTGGTGTCCAGATTGCAATACTGTCCTCGCAAATGAACAGGTGTCTGAAGGAAAATGCTATCGCTGTGACACGCTCGTTGAGAAACGAAAATTGAATCAATGGTTCTTCAAAATCACCGCCTACGCCGAACGGCTTCTTAATGATCTCGACAAACTCACTGGCTGGACTGACAATGTCAAACTCATCCAGCGGAATTGGATTGGCAGGAGCGAAGGCTGCGATATCATCTTCAAAGTGGTCGACAAAAACATCAAACTCAATGTCTTCACGACGAGGCCCGATACTATCTATGGCGTGACGTTTATGTCAATCGCGCCCGAACATCCACTTGTCGACGAAATCATCCACGGAAGTGAAAACGAAAGCAAAGTCCGTGCATACATAAAGGAAGCGATAAAAAAGAGCGACATCGAACGGATCGAGAAGGAAAAGGACGGTGTCTTCACCGGTTGCTATGCA
>DAOVBK010000011.1 GCA_030670605.1 Candidatus Stahliibacteriota bacterium | reverse complement strand
GGAAAAAGTATGCATGCCCGTTCTTTCTCTCACCCGAGTACCAACCAGCTGCAGCGAGATAATCAGCGCCGTAAATTGCCTTCACAGAATTCTGTATCTCGACACCGATACAGAGAATCACCTCTGCCATGTCGGCAAGGATCGTCTTTATCGATGTTACGAGTGCAAGTCCACCTGAATCACACGCACCCTCAACACGTATACATGGTTTGTATTGAAATGTCTCATGGACGTACGGTAAAAACCCGCCCAGATTACCCTGATGACAGAATCGCTCAGCAACAAAATTACCAATGACACCCTCATCGATATTTTCTGGATTCTTTGTCTGCCCAATTGAGCCAAGACCCGCATCCTTGATGTAATGTTCTATTCCAGGACGAGGTTTTTTTGGATGAAACTCTTTTCTACCACTGCCGAGTGATACAGTGTAGTACCCTGCGCAGGCATAAACTTTCTTTCTAAGAAATGGCATATATCCTCCCTTCAGGAGAAATTCTAAGTCCTAAACTCTAAATCCCAAGTGATTCTCAAATTTGTGTTTTGTCATTTGGGCTTCCTTGGGGTTTAGGATTTCGTGTTTAGTGTTTGTCTTATATGTAATCATTTATCGGTCCGTAGAGCCAGTAAAACCCATTGGTCAACACTGCATTGACATCGTCAGCTGAATGTGCCACGCCATCACTGACCAATTTCTCGCCAATTTCCTTTGTTTTCTTTAAGAAATCAACCGCCAGTGTACCACCGAGCGTATCTATTTGTTTGAGATTATCGAAGTACTTCGCGAGCGCTTCTTCTTTCTTGGGATTTACAAGAAGCGTTTTCCATGGCGCGCATCCTTCAGCTAATGGTCCAATTTTCGCATCCACTCGCCTCTTCCACGCATCGTTGATCATCAAGTACTCTTTCTTTCTTATGTCGTAAACACCAACAGGTCTGTTCCTTTCGTACTTCAGGAATCCATCCCTTTGTGATCCGTCAGCGTGCTGGCCCCCGAGAACTTCGAGTTTTACCATTTTATCGATAATCTTGCTTCGCAAACTCGTGTCTCCGAGATGCGTGCGCATGACCTTCAGAATGCACTGAAAAACATCGATACCGACGTAGTCAATAAGTTGGAAGATACCCATCGGTCGTACGAGGAAATCTTGCGTTACTCTATTCATAATATACAGAGCACCAGGATAACGATGATTTTTCTTAAGAGAATCTACCTGATGAAGAGCATAAAGCCCGTCGCGTACAAAATGACCATTGCCAATGAAACCGGTGATATCATTCGCCGGCACAAGCTTCTTGCTGAGGCGCTTGCCCAATTCCGTACTGACATTCTTCAATTTATCGGTCGTCGTTTTCGCAGTAATGACCTCCACGAGTCGCTGCACAACTGGCGGGTTATAGAAGTGATACCCTATCAACCTTCCACCGAGTCCTGATTGCTCATCGAGAAATGAAATCGGAACACTGGATGTGTTTGTAAGAAAAAATGTATCATCACTACACATCCTGTTCAATCTCTTGTATATCCTAATCTTGATTTTCTCATTCTCAATAATTGCCTCAAAGATAAGATGGGCATCCTTGGCGGCGCCAAGATCTGTTGTATAGTTCAGCACAGACGATGAATCGTCAACGAACGCACCAATAATATCAGCATTTTCTATCAGGTTCTTTCTGTCTGTGTAGAGTTTTCTCAGCAGTACAGTCGTTTTCTCCGCTCTCTTTGTAAGCTGTGCTCGCATATAACCCCGTAAACCATCTAATGCCTTTTCACTGATGTCAATAAGATGAAGTCGGTATATGTTGTCTTTGTTCTCTGGCTGTAGTTTCAATTTGGCCATTTCCTGAGCAATTAAAACACCAATGCCACTGCCCATCTTTCCTGCAGCACCAATAATCGCAACATTTTGCAGTCTTTCATCTAGATTCATCCAACCCCCTTTCAGGAGAAATCCTAAATTCGAATATCGAAATCCGAGACAATCTCAAAACCAAAAATCCAAATCTACGGTAAGCGCTTCGGATTTTGGTCATTGTGATTTAGAGTTTGTTTAGGATTTCGGATTTAGTGCTTCGTATTTCATTTGGCCCATTTTGGTCGTCGTTTTTCAAGGAATGCCTTCATGCCTTCTTTTGCCTCACTGGTGGAAAAAAGCATACTGAAGACTTCCATTTCATACGAACTCGCTGTTGTCAGGTTCGCGTCAATACCACGATTGAGTACTGTTTTGGCCAATCGCACTGCGGTTGGTCCGACATCGATTATCTTTTGTGCAATAGCCTTTGTTTCTTCCATGAGCTTTTCTGGTGGTACAACTTTGTTTACTAACCCTATTCTCAGCGCTTCATGGGCATCAATCAAATCTCCAGTGAATATCAATTCCTTTGCTCTGCCGAGACCTACAAGCCGTGCGAGCCGCTGCGTGCCTGCATGGCCTGGTATAAGACCGAGTTTGACCTCTGGCTGACCGAATTTTGCCTTTTCTGAAGCAACCCGCATGTCGCATGCCATTGCGAGTTCACATCCAGAACCAAGCGCATAGCCATTGACCGCCGCAATTACCGGTTTCTCGAGGTTTTCAATGAACGAAAGCACGCGTTGACCTATCTGGCTGTACTCACGTGCTGCAAGCGAATCCATTTTTGCGAGTCGCGAGACGTCAGAACCAGAAACGAATGATTTCCCTTCACCGGTAATAACGATAACAGCGATTTTGTCATCCTCACCAAATTCTCTCACGGCATCTTCGAGTTCACAGATTGTCTCGACATTCACCGCATTGAGTACATCCGGTCGGTTGATCTTCACAATTCCGATTCGTTCGTCAGTTTCTGCTAAAATATACTTATATGCCATGCTTCCTCCTATAGTAACAAAGTGTAAAGTTCAAGGTTGAAAGGCAACGATGCCCGCCCCGATACAAAATCATCCTGGATACACGCTACTTCTTCTCCTTCTTCTTTTCAAGATAGTCTTTGATCGCCCTGTGTAAGGCATCTGCCCCCAAATTGGAGCAGTGCAGTTTTTGCGGTGGTAAGCCATCAAGGTTGGTGACGACGGCTGTGTTCGTTATCTCCATCGCTTCTTCTATATTCTTGCCCCTTGCCATCTCGCTGACCATACTCGCGACAGCTATCGCAGCGCCGCAGCCAAATGTCTTAAATTTAATGTCCGTAATGATATCATCTTCTACTCGTATGTAGATGGTCATGACATCTCCACAGATAGGGTTGCCTACTGTTCCTACACCATCAGCATCCTTTATTTCACCTACATTATGTGGATGCATGAAATGGTCCATCACTTTTTCGCTATACATAGCACAAACTCCTTAGCAGTCTAACTCACATTTCCTCTTACCAAGCGAAGCGATCCTACGTTTCCCACGAATGAAATGATACTACGAACGGAGTGATACCACATTGTCACTCCAATTCCACGATCGGTTTGAGCGCGTCAACCTGGTCACCTTCTTTGCAGTTTATTTTCTTCACGGTACCATCACGCGGTGCTCGAAGCTCATTCTGCATCTTCATCGCTTCGACAATAGCGAGTGTGGTACCTTCTGTGACGCGTGCACCGACTGCGACAGGTATTTTCACTATGAGTCCTGGCATTGGTGAACTAATACTGTCACCAGCATGAGTTGCTGTACCTCTTCTTGCTGCAGAGGTCGATTTTTTCTGTGCGAGCAAAAAGTACTCTCCCTCCACGTTGAGATGGGTGCTATCTCTACTCCTGGCGAAGAAAACTGTGTAATGATGACCATTGATAATACATGAAAGGACATTCTCTTGCCATACGACATGGCTCACATCATACGACTGGCTACCGACTCTGACGGTATAGTCATCTCCGCTTTTTTCGAGTACGATGTTATGCGATTTGCTGAGATGTACGAATGTGTAATTCACTAATATCCTCTCTCCTAGCCCCCGCAGATCTCCCATTGCCCGAGTTCCTGCCATGGAGTCGTCTCTGTGCGTCGCGTGCGCCCGAGACCAACCGGGCTACTCAGTGACGCCCGTTTTTCCTGCATCAGCAGTGCCTGTGTAATAAGAGCACAGTGGAGCATCGTGTGAGTGGACAATAGTTCACCTTCGTGTTCGTCAATGAAGTGGGTGTGATAATCTCCACTACGGAACGTGGACGTCTCCATGATACGTCTCAAGAATCCGATATTCGTTTTTATACCAAGGATTATGTAGTTCTTGAGTACATGATTCATACGTGCAATGGACATTTCCCGATTCTCTGCCCATGTGATGAGTTTCGAAAGAATGGGATCATAGTGCGGTGGAACATCCCATCCTGCATATATGCCCGAATCAATCCTCACACCAGGACCACTCGGTTCATGGAGAACAAGTATCCTACCTGGCGAAGGCATGAAGTTATTTTCAGGGTCTTCAGCGTAAATCCGCGACTCTATTGCGTGACCGTATTGCCTTACCGTCTCTTGTGCGAGGGTGATTTTTCCGCCAGCGGCAATCATGATTTGCTGACGTACGAGGTCTACGCCCGTTACCATTTCAGTTATTGGATGCTCAACCTGTACACGCGCATTCACTTCGAGGAAGTAGAAACGCTTGTCTTTGTCAAGAAGAAACTCGACAGTCCCCGCATTGGTGTAGTCAGCAGCAGCAATAACTTGTTTTGCTGCTTCACCCATTTTCCTACGCATGTCATCATTCAATGCGGGCGAAGGTGTTTCTTCAATTATTTTCTGATGTCGTCGCTGGATCGAACATTCGCGTTCAAACAGATGTATGACATGACCATGTTGGTCTCGCAAGACCTGGAACTCAATATGCCGTGGCCTCTCAATGTACTTCTCCAGATAAACTGTCTCATCACCAAAAGCGCTCTTCGCTTCCCTCCGACCTGCAGCTATACTATCCTTCAATTCTTTCTGTGTTCGAACAATCCTCATCCCTTTGCCACCGCCGCCCATGGAGGCTTTCACAATAACTGGATAGCCAACCTCCTCTGCCATTGTTGTGAATGTACGCATGTCTGTACTTGTTCCCTCCATTCCCGGGATGATCGGAACACCAACAGCCTTGACCGTGTTACGTGACGCTACCTTATCACCGACGAGCGTCAATGCATTCGAGCTCGGACCGATGAATACAAGCTTCGCTTCTTCGCATGCCTTGGCAAACTGTGCGTTCTCCGCAAGAAAACCGTAGCCAGGATGTATAGCCACCGCGCCGGATTTCTTTGCTACATCGATGATCTTTTCAATATTCAGGTAACTTTGTTGCGGTGCCGGTTCCCCGATGCAAAATGCCTCATCCATAAACCTCAGGTGGCTTGATTTCTGATCGGCATTTGAATAAATACCGACGGTTGAAATACCAAGCTCCCGACATGCACGGGCAACTCGGATCGCTATTTCACCGCGATTGGCAATGAGGATTTTATTGAACATATTTGACAAAGTCAAATAGGATGTACACAGATTGATACAGATTCATACAGACATCCGGATATCCGTCTGCATCCGTTTTCATCTGTTTGAATCTTCCGCCCAGTCTGGGCGTCGTTTCTCCAGAAAAGCATTCATGCCTTCCTGCCCCTCATCAGATATACGCAGTTGTGCAATAACCTCAGCCGTGAACTTCTTGGCATCCTCGAGAGACATTTCAGCAACATTCCTTAGTAATTCTTTGCATTTTGTGATTGCCTCAGGACCGCTCGAAATGAGCAACGAGGTAATGTTTTCAATGTAGGTGTCAATCTCCTCAAGAGGAACAATGGCATTAACAAGCCCTGCCGCATGCGCTCTTTCTGCCGTCAAACGCTCACCGGTGAGAAAAAACTCACGACACCTTCCTTCGCCACATTTCTTGAGCACGTAAGGTGAAATACAGGCAGGGATGAGGCCAAGTTTGACCTCACTGAAACTGAATTTTGCTCTGTCTGCAGCAATGGCAATATCACAAACTGCAACAAGACCAGTACCGCCACCAATTGCTGCTCCATTGACGCGGGCGATTGTCGGTTTTGAAGACGCGTAGACCTTATAGAGCATCTCGGCGAGCTCGAGCGACTCCTTCAGATTGTCTTCGTACGAATAGTCTTTTACTCTCCGCATCCAGCTGAGGTCGGCACCTGCACAGAACGATTTTCCTTTCCCGGTGACAATCACCACTCTCACGTCACTCCTTTTTTCTATCTCTTCAAAAACCGTACTTAGTTCCTTGATCATCGTATCGTCAAATGCATTGTGCACATCAGGACGGTTGAAGGTGACGTGGGCAACTTTGCCGGCTGTTCGGTAATCTATTGTTTGTAGCTTTCCTTCTTGCATGCGCTTACCTCACATACCAAATTCTAAATCCTAAACTCTAAACCCCAAGGAAACTCAAAATTCAAATGACCAAAGATGTAATAAGCCTTTGACCGGAATTTTCTCAGCACGCTAACTGGCATCACTCACTCTACCTGTTAGAATTTAGTATTTAGTGTTTAGAGTTTGCTCCATGTAATGGAGCTATTCGCCTTTCGTTTTTGTTCTGGTCGGCTCGATCAGGAGAATCCATGCAGGTTTGTCAGCTCGTGAACGATGTCGTTTGCCCTTCTCAACAAGATAGCCTTCGTTTTCTTTCAACTCGACCGAACCCTTATCTGTGTCGATGTAGATTTTACCTTTAAGAACAAGAAAAAACTCATCTTCTTTTTGATGCGTGTGCCAATTATATTCTCCCTGGATTTTCGCAACTCGCAGAGCAGTATCATTGACATATACGGCATCCATTGCCTGCCATGGTTCTTTGATGTCTTGTATCAGTTCCTTGAGTTTAATTTTTTTCATTCACACCCCCTTTTTCCGAAGGAAAAATAGATGGAAACGGATTGGGACGGATTCAAACAGAAACAATATCTGTCTGCATCGGTTTCTATCCGTCTGCATCATGACGCGTAGCGTCACATTCTAAATATACCAAACTTGTGATCAGGTATTGGTGCATTGAGCGACATAGAAATCGCCAAACCGAGCACTGCTCGGGTATCGAGTGGATCAAGTATACCATCATCCCAGAGGCGTGCGGTCGAATAATACGCACCTGATTCACTCTCATACTGGGCAAGAATAGGTTTTCGTATCTCCTCAATCTCCTTCTTTGTCGGCTTTTTCCCCTGTTTGACCAGCGCCTTTACCCTGATGTCGGTCAATACACCAGCTGCTTGCTCCCCACCCATGACACATATCTTTGCCGCGGGCCACATCCACAAAAGTCGTGGGTCATACGCACGGCCGCACATACCGTAATTACCTGCACCATACGAACCACCAACAATAACGGTGAATTTCGGAACCTGGGCATTTGCCACAGCATGCACTAGTTTTGCTCCATCTTTTGCAATACCACCATGCTCATAGCGCTTCCCGACAATGAAACCAGTTATATTCTGCAGGAAAAGAATAGGTATTTTACGGACAGAACACATCGACACAAAATGAGCTCCCTTTTGCGAGGACTCAGAGAAAAGAACACCGTTGTTCGCCAGAATGCCAACAGGATAGCCCATGAGACGAGCAAACCCACAGACTATTGTCGGACCATAGAGCTCCTTAAATTCTTGAAATTCGCTGTTGTCGACGATGCGGGCAATTATTTCTCGCATATCAAATGTCTTTTTCAGATCGCGTGGAATGATTCCGTATAATTCTTCAGGGTCATATGTAGGATCTTGCGGCGTCTCACGTTTCAGTGGATACTTCTGTGATGAACCGAGATTTTCGACGATATTCCGTGTAATCTCAATAGCATGTTCATCATTGTGTGCATAGTGATCAGAAACCCCAGAAATACGACAGTGAACATCTGCGCCGCCGAGGTCTTCTTCAGTCACAACTTCACCGGTTGCAGCTTTGACCAGTGGTGGACCACCTATATAGATAGTGCCAACACCCTTGACTTGAACAACCTCATCGCTCATCGCAGGCTGGTATGCTCCACCTGCGGTGCAGAAACCCATCACAACAGAAACCTGAGGTATGTTTTCGGCAGACATGCGCGCCTGATTAAAGAAAATCCTCCCGAAGTGAAACTTGTCAGGAAAGGTTCCAACCTGCAGGGGCAAGAATATCCCGCCAGAATCTACAAGATATATGCAGGGGAGCCTGTTCTCCATCGCAATTTCCTGTGCGCGGATATGTTTCTTGATCGTTTCAGGAATGTATGTTCCGCCTTTCACCGTTGCATCATGGGCAATGACCATGACTTCTCGACCATGCACAACGCCGATTCCGGTAATGATTGCGGCACTCGGGTGACTATTCTCATACATATCCCATGCAGCAAATGGACTCAATTCAAGAAATGGCGTGTCAGGATCAAGTAACAATCGCAGGCGTTCCCGTACGAAGAGTTTCCCTCTTTCTGTGTGTTTCTTGTGCATATACTCTGGGCCGCCTTTCTTGACCTCTGTAAGGCGTTCTTTCAGCATACGAACAGCATGCTGCATTGCCGCCTTATTTTCCGCGAATTCCTTGCTGCGTGTGCTTATTTTCGATTCAATTCTATACATAATTCCTCAAATCCCCAGAACCCAAGCCCCGTTAGAAAACCACCACACAAATCATTGTGCTCCTGATAGATGAGTCATGATGTGTTTGGTAAACTATAATTCTCGGATTGCTCATTCTAACGGGGCAAGCCCCAAACTCCAAGTAATATCGAAATCCTAAACAAACCATAAATTCCAAACCCGAAACCCTTGTGAGTTTGGAACTTAGAGATTCGAACATTCGTGCTTGTTTCGAGTTTCGTGCTTCGAATTTCGTGCTTACGCACGTACTGCCTTATATCCATAACAGATAATTCCCGTGTGCCCTTCTGCATAAAGCTTTCTAAATACAAACTTCACTCTCTTGCCAATCGCAAGGTCTTCTGGTTTGCAGTCGACCACCTGTGTTGTGAGACGAGCGCCATTATCTGATTCGACGACGGCAACACTATACGGAACCTGCGTGCTAAACTGAGCCGGTGCCACACGAATGATCGTATAGGTTATGATCTTACCGTATTCTGACAGTCTTATCGTTTCGAATTCACGTGTGCCGCATCCAGAGCACACAATACGCGGCGGAAATGAAACCTCGCCACATGCCTTGCACTTCGCAGCTTCCATCCTGTACCGTTGCGGCATTTCTCGTCTATATCCTGGTGATGGCACGATTACCTCCTTCTTTCCCTTTGGAAAATTGATGGAAACGGATTAGGACGGATGCAAACAGAATTGGTATCTGTCTGAATCTACACTCATCCGTCTGAATCATATCATATCTTGAATATGTGCACAACGGAAGATGCACCTGAACCACCCATATTCTGCGTTAGTCCGATTTTTGCATTTTTCACTTGTCTCTTGTCCGCCCTGCCGCGTAACTGCTCAACAACTTCAACGACTTGTGCGATTCCCGTTGCACCGACTGGATGTCCTTTCGATTTGAGACCGCCTGAGGGATTATCGGGAATCTTACCCTCGAGTGCGGTATTTCCTTGCTCAGTGAAGGGACCACCCTTCCCCTTTTCAACAAAACCAAGTTCTTCAATAACGCATATTTCAGCAATGGTAAAACAGTCATGAACCTCAGCCAAACCAATGTCAGCAGGCTTTACCCCAGCCATCTTATAGGCTGCCTCTGCAGACTGTTTTACAGCATTCAGTACTGTAATGTCTTTCCTCTTGTCCAGTGCCAATGTATCAGTGGCTGCACCTGTGCCGATGACTTTTACCGCCGGAACACTCAGTTTCTTAACGACATCCATGGATGCCAGGACCGCACATGCTGCACCATCAGAGACCGGTGAACTATCGAGTATCGTGAGCGGGTCAGCCACCATTGTTGCATTGATCACTTTGTCTATTGTTATCTTAGCGCGGAACTGTGCTTTCGGGTTTAGTGAACCATTATGATGGTTCTTCACTGATACAGCGGCGAGTTGTTCTCGTGTTGTACCATATGTGTGCATATGTGCCCGTGCGATCATAGCGTACAGTCCAGGGAAAGTTACACCGTGGTACACCTCATAGTCCTGGTCAGCTGCTGATGCAAGTGCATATGTAACATCAGCACCGTCAGTCATCTTTTCAACACCACCGACGAGCACGATGTCACTATTACCCGAAGCTATGTCAAAGAAACCCATTCTTAGTGCCATACCACCTGAACAACATGCTGACTCAACACGTAGAGCTGGTACTGGAGACATGCCAAGATAGTCTGCCATCAAAGCTCCAATATGCTCCTGACCGACAAAAAGACCTGGCGTCATTGCACCCACGTAGAGACTATCAATGTGATCGATTTTTGCATCATCAATCGCCTCGAGGGCAGCCTTCACAAACATATCTCGCAGGGACAGACTCCAGAGTTCACCAAACTGCGTCATGCCACATCCGATAACTGCAACTTCTCTCATTTGAGCCCCCTTAACACAGAAATCACCGAATACTGAACAAACAACACTGAAAACACAGAACACCTAGCCCACGATGAGCCGCTTGACTTCTATTGTAGGTTTGGCGAAATTGATTAACAAACCTATTCTCTTGTGCGACGCTTTCAAATAACTTATGAGTCGTTTAATATCCTCTGCATAGAAGTCTTTCGCACTTTTCAGCTCAACAACTATAGTATCTGCTATCAACAGATCTAATCTGTGCTTGCCAACCTGAGCACCTTTGTATTGAACAACAATGGATTTCTGCTGTTCAACCTTCAGTCCCGATTGCTTGAGCTCACGAATAAGTGCGTTTTCGTAGGTAGATTCTTTGAACCCAGGACCGAGCGTTTTGTGAACTTCAATCGCACAACCAATAATCTTTTCTGTCGTATCCGAGTACGGGTACAGCTTCGCATCATGTTTGAACTGTGTTTTCTCAGCTTTCAGCGCTTTCTGTGATTTCATTTCAGTGTTTTCAGTCTGCCATTATGATCTTACCGCGGTATTTCGCGTACTCACCATAATCAAGATATATCCGGTTGTTCTCAAGCATATCCTTAACTTTGTCGGCTTTGTCACGTACATCGTCAATCCGTTCCGTAATCTTAAAAATGAATGCATCACTACCTGCACCAGAACCAAAAGAGACGAGGAGAATCAAGTCATTGGGTTTTGCAACATCAAGTGTGGCGGAAAATCCAGTTGGAGAGGAGCCTGAGTATGTATTACCCATCAGTGGCACAACCCACCCCGGTTCCATTTGCTCTTTTGTGAATCCAAGTTTCTTGCCTGCCGTCAGTGGGAATTTACCATTGGGCATGTGGAAAATAGCATAGGCAAAATCTGAAGCCTTATATCCGCTTTTGTCTAGAATCGCCTTGCCTGCACTGAGGACGTGTTTGAAGTATGCAGGCTGTCCAGTGAATCTGCCACCGTGGAGTGGATAAAACGCACCCTCACGACGCCAGAAATCAGGTGTATCAGTTGTGTACGAAAAGGTATCGAGCACCTCGGCGACGACACGGTCTTTACCCAATATGAAGGCTGAACCTCCTGCCGATGCCGAGAACTCAAGTGCATCACCAGGGGCACCTTGCGAGGTATCAGCTCCAATACCCATGGCGTATTTCATGAGTCCCGCCTTCACGAGACCGTATGCCACGAACATCGCTTCCGTTCCCGCTTTACAGGCAAATTCATAATCAGCGATATGCACATTCGGCACAATGCCGAGTGCCTCAGCAACCACAGTACCAGACGGCTTCACTGCATACGGATGTGATTCTGAACCTATATAGAGCGCACCGATATCGGTTGGGTCAATGCCAGCGCGTTTCAAAGTATTTCTTGCTGCCTCAAAAGAGATGGTGATTGTATCCTCATCCATACCCGGAACAGTTTTCTCTTGAAGAAGAAGACCACGCTTCACTGTTCCTGGATCTCTGCCCCATTGATGTGCAATCTCCTCAACCTTTATTCGATATCGTGGTACGTAGGAACCGTAACCAACAATCCCAACCATCAAACCTCCTTTGTTCAAAGAACAAATAGATGGAAACGGATGAATACAGATTCACACGGATTCATATCTGTCTGCATCCGTCCTTATCTGTCTGTATCGAGTCCAAAATCATATCTTAGACAGTGCTTGGTCAATATCTGCAATGAGATCTTTCGCACTCTCAAGTCCCACAGAAATCCTTACAAAACCTGGCTTAATGCCACATTGTGATAATCCCTCATCAGTGTAGGTAGAATGCGTCATTGAAGCAGGATGTTCGATCAGTGTATCAGCATCACCAAGACTGACTGCAAGGATACATACTTTGACTGCGTTCATAATCTTCTTGCCTGCTTCTTTTCCTCCTTTTACATCAAAGCCAAGCATACCACCAAATGTCAACATCTGTTTACGCGCAGTCGTGTGTCCCGGATCAGTCGGCAAGCCGGGATAATACACATTTTCAATCTTTGGATGTCGCGTCAGAAACTCTGCTATTTTCATTGCGTTATCACAATGTCTCTCCATGCGTACTGCGAGTGTTTTAATACCACGCAGCACGAGCCACGCATTGAACGGTGAATTCGACCCGCCGATTTCCTTTGCATTATCCCACAGTTCCTTGATGAAATCTTTCTTCCCGACGACAGCACCGCCAATGATATCTCCATGTCCACCTAAATACTTCGTCAGTGAATGTGTCACTATGTCGGCTCCGAGTTCTATTGGACGTTGGAGGTATGGCGTTGCGAATGTATTGTCAACACAAACAGGTACATTCTTGCCGCGCGCAATTTCCACACATCGTTGAATGTCGATAACCTTGAGCGTTGGGTTTGCAGGGGTCTCAAAAAACACAAGCTTTGTGTCTTTTGTCACAGCCTTTGTATATTCATCAAGGTCTGCCGCGTTGATAAACATGACCTTTATGCCTAACCGTGGCAGAATGTTGTTGAAAAGGGCGTACGTTCCTCCGTAGATAGTATTGTCCGAGACAATATGGTCGCCTGTTCGTGCGGCAGTCACGATGAGGTTGAAGATGGCTGAAAGACCGGAGGAGAAAATCACACCTGCCTCGGTTGACTCGAGCGTAGCCAGTTTGCGTGCGAGGAGATCTATTGTAGGATTACTGAGACGTGTGTAGATATAACCTTCTTCTTCGCCGCTAAAAAGGCGTGCGCCATGCTCGGCATTTTTGAAAGCAAATGTTGACGTCTGATAGATTGGCGGTGACAATGCTCCTGTTTCTTTGTCAGGATGCTGTCCACCATGCACAATCTTCGTTTCAATATCCATTATTCCCCCTTATGAAAAATGCCTAAATCCCGCCCCTTTGAAAAGGGGCGGGGTAAACTGCCTAAACCCCGTTAGAGAACCACAAATCGCTTTCATGATAATATAGATGTTCTGCAAATACCCCAATTGTATAACAACCAAGAAGATGCCATTTTTCTAACGGGGTAAACGAGACGCGTGCATAATCCTACTCTGTTACCTCAATCAGCACACCGCCTGTGCTTTTCGGATGAATAAAGGCTATTTTCTTGCCCGATGCGCCTATTCTTGGCTTTTCATCGATCAACACAATACCTTTTGCCCTCATATCTGACAAAGCTTTTTCGATATCTTCAACTTCGAAGCACAGATGGTGCAGACCTTCTCCCCTCTTATCGATGAATTTTCTGATTGTGCTATCGTCACCAACAGGCTCAAGTAGCTCAATGTTCACATCACCGACCGGTAATACTGCAACCCTGACTTTCTGACCAGGTACTTCCTCGATGGTCTCAAGCTCAATGCCGAGACACTGCTGCCATATT
>DAOVBK010000094.1 GCA_030670605.1 Candidatus Stahliibacteriota bacterium | reverse complement strand
TCAGCAGTGTGTCTAGATCGAAGAGTAATTTAAGATGCATGGTGGTAACATCTTGGGTCATGTTATTTCCTCTTTTTCAAATCTTTTTCGATCTGATTTATTAGACTGATGAACTCGTCTGGTGTCTCAGGTGTTTGCAGCAGGTCTTTCTTTGTTAATTCTTTCGCGATCTGCACTATCTTTCCTAAGGTTATGAGATACTGATTGCCTGGATCCTGAGGTGGTGCAATAATGAGGAAGATGAGGGAAACTGGTTTCTTATCAATGGCATTGAATTTTATCGGTTTTGTTGTGCGTCCGATAGCGATCTCCAATTTGTTGACTGCGAGCGACCTACAGTGTGGTATGGCAATGCCTTTGCCGATACCGGTCGAACCCAGTTCCTCTCTTTTCAACAGTGTCGACACGATAAGTTCTGCGTCAGAACCTTTTTTTACTGAATAAACCAGGTCTTCAATCACCTTGTTCTTCTTATTTGGTTTTAGTGCAAGGTTTATTCTCTCCTTTGACAGCAAACTTGCAAGATTCATTGAGCCTCCTTTCTTGCATAGGTGAAAAGTGAGAAGTTAGAAGTGAGAAGTAGGAAGTAAGAAGTGAGAAGCAAGAAATCAAAAGGCAAAATTCCTAACATCTCATCCTGCATACTATGCTCGCTTTGCCCTTTGCCCTTTGCCTTTTACCCTTCCCCATTAGCCATTCCCAATTCACCATTCACTGTTTGTCCTTTACCTTTTGCCTTTTGACTTTCTACTTTTGCCTTTTTCATTATCATATTACATCTTTTCTGGTGCTGATACACCAATGAGCTCAAGGCCGGATTGTATTGTTTCCGCGACTTTCCCTATGAGCGCAAGCCGCGCCCTCGTCAGTTCTTTATCATCGCTGACGACACGATGTTTCTGATAGAAATAGTGAAATGCGTGTGCGAGATCGAGCAGATAGTAGGTCACATATGATGGTTCCAGATTCCGCGTCACGTCTTCCATCATTTCTGGAAACCTGAGGACTGTTTTCGCAAGTGCAATCTCCTCGTCTTCCTTGATGCATCGGTAGTCGAAATCGGTCTCAGCACGCCATCCTTTCTCGCGTGCAAACTGCACAATGCTTTTGATACGAGCATGTGCGTACTGAACATAGTATACAGGGTTATCTTCTGACTCACGAAGCGCGAGATCAAGGTCAAAATCGAGATGCTGGGAGCATGATCTCATGAGCAGGAAAAACCTCACCACATCCTTGGGCACCTGATCCAAGAGGTTATCCAGCGTTGCGACGGTACCGGCACGCTTGGACATGGTGATGTATTCACCTGCCTTTTTCAGTTTCACTTCCTGGACAATGAGGACTTGCAAGGTTTCCTCGGGATATCCGAGTGCCCTGATACCGCCGATGAGACCTTTGATATGACCGTAGTGGTCAGGACCCCATATGTTGATAAGCCGGGGATAGTCCCGTTTGATTTTGTGGAGATGATACGCAATATCAGGAAGCAAATACGTATGACGTCCATCAGATGTTACAATAACCCGGTCCCGGTCATCGCCAAAATCAGTTGTTTTGAAAAAGAGTGCACCTTCTTCCTTGTAGGTCAGCTTTTTCTTCTTCAATGTTGCCAAAACATGATCAATGAGGCCAGTCTGCCGGATATCTGATTCACGTACCCAGTTGTCAAAGACAACGCCGAACCTCTCAAGCGTCTCTTTTTGATGGCTGATGAAATAACCAACGGCAAAGTTTTCGATAACATTCATATCCTCAAGGTTACGGTCAATTGTTCCCCGTGCGACATCGAGCAGATATTCTCCATGGTAACCGTGCTCTGGTATTTTTGCTTCTTTCCCGCGCAATTGATTCATACGTTGTCGCACGCTCTCAGCAAGCAGTTGTGTTTGTTTCCCTGCATCATTTATGTAGTACTCTGCGGAGCTTGCGAAACCGACCTGTTTCATTATCTTAACCAAGGTGTCGCCCACTGCAGCTGCCCGGGCATTGACAATCGAGATCGGTCCTGTTGGATTGACGCTCACATACTCTATCAAGAGCGGTTGGCCCTGACCGATGTTGACCATGGTTCGTTCTTTAAACAGAACATTCAAGAGATATTCTCGATCAATACTCAAATTAATGAATCCGGGTTTTTCAGCAGTGACCGAACTGACCATCACATCCTGAATGCTCTTGGCGAGGTCCTGGGCAACAGTGTAGGGGTCCTTTTTCCTTTGCGCTGCCATTCGGAATGCGAGGTTCGTAAAATAGTCACCTTTTTTTCCTTTGGGAACGTAGTCAATGACTATTTCCTCACCAGGAAATGCGTGCTGCAATATTTCTTTAAGGCGTTGACGTATCATAATCGACTGAGAGCTGCGGTGCATCACCCCAGAGGCGTTCAAGTCCATAGAACTCACGCGCTTCATTCGAGAAAATGTGTACAATAGCATCGAAGTAATCGAGAAGGATCCATTGACCGATTTCATACCCCTCGACATGATTGGGTCGTTCATGTTGCATGATATGTTCGGCAATCGTGCGATTGTGTATTTCAGAGAGTCCGGTTGTGAGGATCAGATAATCAGTAATTGGTGATATACCACGGACATCAAAGATGATGATCTCGGTTCCCTTTTTTTGGTCAACGTACTGTACCAGTTCTTTGATGTACTGCTGGACATTACGTGTGCTCTGCACTTCAGAACTCTTTTGCGACATCAGGGAAGATCTCACGGTAGTCCTTGCCGACAATGACGGTAACCTCTAGATAGAGTGCAGGGTCGATATCACTGCCGATGTTCTTACAGCCTATCTGCTTGGCAAGATATTCAGCGTTACGTTTATTCTCGTCATTTCTTTCAATGACTACGGTTTCAGCGAATGTTTGTGATTTGCTATTGCCTATTTTCACAACATTGAAACCTCTTTTTCTTAAAATGTTCGTCACCTTCATGGCAAGTCTGTTCACGCCGCACCCATTGAGCACCTCTACTCTGATATCATTATTTTTCCTATAGATAGCCTCTGGGTCTGCGCGCGTCAGCATGAGCACGAGCGATACGAGGAACGCTGCGAGCACGACAATAAGTATGTAGATAATGACTCTGCCACTGTGTGTGTTTTTTGTTCTACACGTCGCCATGTGTCTCATCTACTTCTTTTTTTCCCATTCTTTATCCATGCGAACGGACCGACTACTGCATTGTCTTTTATCGTCGTGTTTCCCTCTATGACTGTGTTCGGTCGGATGCGTACATTGTCACCAATGTGAACGGAAAGGTCGATCGTCGTCGTGCACGAATCTTCAATATACACAGCCTGTTGCATGAGTTGCGCATACCACTCTTTTTTCACAATCTCACGGGCGCGTGCGAGCTCAGCCTTCGAATTTATGCCCATGATTTCGTCTTCATTGTCGATCATGAGGCCAATGACCTTCTTGTGTTTCTTCAGGAGCACCCGGACGATATCAGTCAGGTACAGCTCTTTTTGCTTATTGTCTGTTGTCAAACTGTGTAGTGCGTCGACCATAAGTGATTTTCTACCATAGTATATCCCGGTATTGATTTCACGTATCCGTTGCTGCTGCGGTGTCGCATCACCTTGTTCGACGATCCCACGTACTTTGCTTCGATCTCTCAGGACTCTTCCATAGCCGAATGGATCTGCCACACTGCACGTGAGAAAGGTCAGTGCGGCGCTGTGCGTGTTGTGATGGTTCACGAGATTTTGGATCGTTGTTGGCTGTAGAAGTGGTACATCACCATACAAGATGAGAACGCTGTCGTTGTGTGTTTTTGTGATGCCTTTCAGTGCGGCATCACCAGTACCGCGAGGAACCGGCTGTACTGCATACGTGACCGTTCGACCGAGCACGCGTTTGACATCACGCGCGTTGCGACTGACCACACAGATTATCTCGTCGCTATTGATGTTTCGTGAGAGATCAACGACAAACGCAATGAGCGGTTTTCCTAAGATGGTGTGCAGGATTTTTGGGGTCTGTGAGTACATCCGTTTGCCTTGGCCTGCAGCCAGTATCACCGTGCTGAAGCGACTGTGAGACGGGGTAGAACGTGCGGACACGCATAACTATAATCGATTATGAAAAACTGTCAAGAGGCGTAGGGACGCGCAAAATAAACATTCTGCCTTGGTAATAACGGAAGTGTAGAGACGCGCCATGGCTTTTTTGTACGGACGCGCCATGGCGCGTCCGTACTTGACTCCGCCAGAATTTTGGATATTATTTGTCAATGAAGCGGTGTTTTCTTTTTGCATTCCTTATTACATTGGGCTGTAATGAACTCCCGGTTGGCGGGGGAGAACTACACTCACGCGGTGATTTCGAAGCTGAAGAGATTCAATTGCGGCTCGACAACACCTTTACTGAGACAAATGTGAATCCTTTTCTCGGCAATTCACTCAATCTTGCGCTTGGCAAGGAACGCGGCTACGAATCGAGAGTCCTTGTGCGTTTTAATTTTCCCGATACGTCATACGAGGGTCTTGATGAGATTCGGTTCGTCATGGCAAGAAATGATCTGTTTGACAAGGATACGATTCAGTTCTCGCTGCACCTATTGCTCGGTGAATTTCAAGAAACAAAAGCGAATTGGCAGCAGAGAACCGAGCTTGAATTCTGGGTGAATGAAGGAGGTGATTACGAAACAAACCCGATTTACACTGGCGTGATAGATGATGACTCACTGGTCGTGCTTTTCAATTATCTTGACCTACAGGCAATAATCGCATCTCAGGGTATGATTCTGATACCTGAGGATTCTGGTTTTGTCTATTTCTATTCCCGGGGGGGTGGTCCGCCGCCTCAGTTCGTCCTCAAGAAGAATGATGATGTCACACCGATGGCGCTTGAAGCTGACTGCCATATTGTGACGGGTCCTGATCCGTTCTTCATTGAACCGTGGATCGGGTCAGGATTGCTGTACCGTAACTATGTGCGATTCTTCTTTGACTCACTGCTGACAGAGCAGTTGGTGATTTTCGCTGATCTCACCTTTACTGTTGAGGACCACTTTGCCAAGCGTGATTCTGTCGCGATTGGCGTGCGGGAGTTGCTTGAGCCCATAAGTGATTTCGAGACGCCAGTTGGTCCGCTCATTGCATTTGAGAAGGTGGCTGCTGACGATTCGATTATCAGCATTGATATTGTTCGGCACATACAGCGGATCGCCGAACATCCAGATTCGAATTTCGGTTTCTTTGTGCTTTTTTCACCAGAAACGTATGATATTGCGAATATGAAGGTCATACGGGGGTCTCACGAGATTACGGTCGGCTATGTTCTGCCGGCAGAAGAGCGCTATTAGCCATGATGATCGTATTATCTTTCCTTATCTGTGCATCAGCGTTCTCAATCAGCGGCATCGGAGAGGATATGAGCGTATTCTCAATGCCGTTCAACGATATTGACACACGCACCCGCATACAATTCACCTTCCTGCCGGAATTCAGTGTTATGCGTGAACACGGTGATTTTCGCAGTACGTTCTGGACATACCGGTTTCGATTCTACATGGCAGGTCCGATCACGCAATGGCTCGTGTTGGATGCAGGTAATACTGAACGTTTTGATCAATCATTTGATGTGTACTATGAACAAGACGAGCTTGCTCTCCATGTCAAAGCGCAGGGTGCAGTAGAGGAGGTATATGCTGGTGCCGGTCTACGTTTTAATGATATTGATCTTGCGTTACGGGGTTCGTACCTGTTTGGCACGGCACAAGAGTTGTGGAATTATTCAGTGGGCGACTATGTAATTGCTGATACGTTTATGTACCAGTACCGCGGTAAGATATTCACGGTGGGTGCACGTTACCGCTTTCTCAGTTGCGCGTATGAATTTCTCGGTGATTATACTGTCGAAAATATTGATACACTGATTGAACTTCCGTCGCGACTGTCAGTCGGATTGTATCATCAATTCCTTGGTGGTGATTTTGAACTCATCGCAGAACGTTCATTCTGGCAAGAAACCTATCGTTCGCCGACGCGTTTCAAGCTCGCCTATTCCAAAGACAGAATAGGCATTGCGTACCTGTACAACCCCTGGTACATAGAAGGCGTGTCTGAGCATGGACTGGATGTGTCATATGCCCTACCGATTTACAGACTCGGCACGATTACATTTGAACTGTGCTCGGCACTGCGGAGCAAAAACTCATTACGAGAAGTGAAGATTTCACCACGCCTCGTGTTTACGTTTGATGAGCTTTTTACATCACGGTAATAGAACCGGGTAACCATGAAACCAAGAATCCTGCTGCTCGACGACGAAGAAAGCCTTATTAAGTGGCTTTCATATGCGCTCGAGCAAAAAGGATATCAGGTGTTTGCGACGACTGATGCACGGCGAGCGCTGAGCAAGCTCAAAGACACACAGTTTGACTGCATGATAAGTGATATCAGAATGCCAGGTATTGATGGCTATGAGTTCTTGAGAAGAGTGCGCATGCTAACACCGGATACGCCGGTGATTTTTATTACTGCGTACGGGTCCATGGAATCTGCAATCAATGCGCTGCGCGACCGTGCGAGTGACTATA
>DAOVBK010000236.1 GCA_030670605.1 Candidatus Stahliibacteriota bacterium | reverse complement strand
TTGTTTGTAATATGTTCTGTTTTCGTCGATGGCTGTTAGTCCCCGTTAGATGAATCGAGTGAGGAGATACATACTGTAAGCTCGATTGCTTTCATATATTTCATTTTTATGATATGATGGCATACATCTCATCTGACGGGGCAGGTATCGTAGCCATTGAACGTTTGACTTTTGTTACGACTCGAATGTACCTTCTGTAGCCTTGACTAATGGTACTAACACTGTACTATAGATGCGGAGTATACTATGCTACAGCTTGTCAATATTACATTCGTGGTTGGAGACAGAACATTGTTCTCGGATGTCAATCTCACTATTGGTGCATCTGACAGATATGGACTCGTCGGCGCGAATGGTACAGGTAAGACAACGCTCTTGCGAATTATCAAAGGTGACATAGTACCAGCAGAAGGTTCGGTGGATAAACTCAAGGCAGTCACAATTGGTTACTTGCCGCAAGAAGAGATCGTACTTCACGGTAATACATTGCTCGAAGAGGTATTAAGAGACTACAATGTTCACATTGCCAGATTAGAACATTTGCGGCAGTTGATTAGTGAAAATCCAGAAACGGGCAGTCTTCTGAAAGAATATGAGCGTGCCGAAGAACATTTTCATGCATTCGGCGGATATAGGTATGAAGTAGAAGCATACAAAGTTATTTGCGGTTTGGGTTTTGTGACCGCCGACTACAAAAAGGCGGTCCAGGCATTCTCGAGTGGATGGCAGATGCGTATACTGCTTGCGCGTTTGCTTCTCAACAAACCAGACCTCTTACTTCTGGATGAGCCGACAAATCATCTTGATATCGAATCAATCCAGTGGTTAGAAGAGTACTTGCAGGATTTCAGGGGGGCGATCATTATTGTTTCTCATGACCGTTATTTTCTTGACCGCATTCTTAAAACACAACAGGGCACGAGCGGCATATGTGAGATAGATTTTGGTGTCTTCCGGAAGTATCGGATGAATTATACCGGTTATCTGCGTGAATCGCAGATGCGCAAGCAGAGGTTATTGCAGTTATCAAAGGAACAAGAAAAGAAAATCAGGGCGATCAAAGAATTCATTGTTCGCAACAAAGCGAACAAGAAGAAGGCAAAACTCGTTAGAAGTCGGGCAAAATACCTCGAGCGAATGGATCGTGTTCACGTAGAGCAGGAAAGGAAGAAGATCAAAGTACGGTTTCCGGTCGAGCCGGTACACAGCCGGAGGCTTGTTGTGCTGAATGATGTTAGCAAGAGCTATGACGGTCATCTTGTTCTAACGGACATACACCTTACCGTACAAAAGGGCGACCGTATTGCACTTATCGGTAAGAATGGCGTTGGAAAATCAACACTGTGTAGGATTATCGCTGGTTACGAGCAGCCAACACACGGGACAAAGAAAATAAGTGAACGGTTGCGGATTGCCGCGTTCTCTCATGAAATTCTGTTACAACTCGACCCGAAAAACACAGTCCTTGAAGAAGTACAAAAAGATGCATCTGTAGAAGTGTATCAGAGGGCGCGGACCTTTCTCGGCTTATTTCTGTTTTCCGGCGATGATGTTTTCAAGAAAGTTGAAGTTCTGAGTGGAGGCGAGAAGACGCGGCTCGTGATATGCAAAGCCATGCTCGAGCCATCAAATCTCTTGATACTCGATGAACCAACATACCATCTTGACCGCGATTCAGTCGGAGCAATTAAACAAACACTTATTTCATATGGTGGGACAACAATCCTCGTCACTCATGACCGAGATCTTATTGCATCCTTTGCGACGCGGATAATCGAACTTAAGAATGGTAGGCTATTTGACTATCCGGGAGACTATGAATACTACCTGTGGAAAAAACGCGGTTCGGTTGAAAAGAAAAAAGGCACAATGAGGAAAGAAGAAACGCTACATCAAAAATTGCAGAAGCAGATTGCGCAAAAACAGGTGCGTCGGGAAAAGCTTCGGGAAAGTTTTTCTCGATCTACGGTTATCAATAATCCGCGCAAATCAAAAAAACTATTCGAGGAATACCAGAGGCTAACGGAGGAAATTGAAGAACTTGAGAAAAAATTGATCGTGTATGAACAGTAGTCAGTACATTATTCGTCATGCCAAGAATGCCAGACCTGAAATAGTAGGTCAGAAAGCATACAATCTTTTCTCACTACGCAAGCACTTTCAAGTGCCAGAGTTTTGTGTTGTCACCACAGATGCCTACCGTGCATTCAAAGGAAGCACGAAGATTACACCTTCGCTGAAAGACACATTGATATCTGCACTGGAGCAGTTACTGGGCAAAGGAGTTGTCGCAATACGCTCATCCGGCACTGCTGAAGACATGCCAGGCGTTTCTTTTGCTGGCATGTATTCGACGACATTGAGTGTGACGACTGTTGATGAAGGACTCGCAGCAATTGAAAAGACCTGGAGGTCAACACGTTCTCACCGCGTCAAAAAGTATTGTGAGGCACAAGGTATCGAGTGCGGTAATATGGCAGTCATTATTCAGCAGCAGCTCAACCCGGACGTCAGTGGCGTCATGGTGACGCAAAGTCCCTTCTCCATACAGGAGGTGCTCATTGAATGCTGTCCGGGATTAGGAGAGAAATTAGTCTCAGGTAGGATTACGCCAACACGATATCGCATACGGGGCGAGGATATTGTTGAGCAGAAGGGTGCTCAGTTACTATCAGGCAGGCAGATACAGGAGCTCATTTCGGCTGGCAAAAAAATAGAAAGGATTTTCAAATCTCCACAAGATATAGAATGGGCGATTGCGAACGGGCAGCTATACATACTACAATCACGACCAGTACAGGTTCATAGTGCTTTCCCACGCCGTCGGTGTACAGTGTGGACAAACGCGAATGTCCGGGAGACCATCCCTGACCCTATCTCACCGCTGGGATGGTCAATGTTTGATGGCGTCTTTTTTCCCTACATATTCACCGATGTATTCAACTTTCCGATAACGCGTGAACAATACTACAAATACCGGGCCATCGAACTTCTTTCAGGCAGACTCTACTGGAATGTGAACAATACCATGGCATTCGTGAAGCCGGTTGGAGCTATCATTGATTTTATCAGGGGCGGTGAAGCACTTGACCCGCAGTTTGCAGCAGCATTTGATGCGGTTGATGACAAGAACGTGCCGCCGGTGCTGTCTCCATTCAAAATGTACTGGTTTACTTTTGTTTCGTCCTTGCGATTGATCTACTTCTCGACACTTGGATTTTTCCGCTATGGCTGGCTGGCGAAGAAGATTGCCAGAGCGCATGCTGCCTTTGATAGTGTTCACAGTACGT
>DAOVBK010000224.1 GCA_030670605.1 Candidatus Stahliibacteriota bacterium | reverse complement strand
AAGTTGAGTACTCACCGTTTTTCTCTGCTGCAAGGAAATCGCTGATCGGTCTGCGGGGAAGTCTCAGACCATTCGGCGAGGCAACACTCGGATCATCGTTTTTCTACCGGACTGAGTCATTTCCATCTGACCGTGTTCGTTTACGTGAAGAACCATTCGACCGGATAATATGGGAGGTGGATTTATCATATCCACAGCAGCTTCCCATTTTGACTGACATTGTCGATTGGCTGCCATTGGTAAAGACTGAGGTACCGTCTAAAATGAACCTCAACTTTGAGGCGGCATATTCATTTTCCAAATTGAACGCAAAGGGTGAGGTCTATGTCGATGACCTCGAGTCGGCGACGATTATCAGCAGCGACATCCCGATAAATAAGATATCCTGGGTGCAGTGTTCAAAGCCACTCGGCCTTGATGAGAACAACTTTGTGCAGAAACGTCTTATATGGTTTAATCCACGTGATCAGGAACGGCTTCAGGCAAGCGATATATATGTGGATCCTCTGGATGATAATGAAATCGCCGATGTTCTGAAGGTTGTTTTTGAGCCCGAGCACGATTCATCATTTGGTGGTCTGATGCAGTATGTCTATAGTGAGAATTATGACGAGATCGAGAACTTTGAGTTGGTCATCAAAGGGAGGGGTGGACACGTGCACGTTGATTTTGCTGAAGAGATGAGCGAAGACCAATTACGCAGGAATTCCCAAGGTGTGCTCGTTGGTTTGGGGACACGTGAGGATGAGGACAAAAACAGGGATGGTGTATATACGCAGCATGATGAGGATACGGGATTGGATGGTGTCTATGGTGCTGACGAGGACAATGTTCCTGGAGATGATGGAAACGATGATTATGAGGCAGATGGCTATACCGGTCGCATTAATGGCACTGAATTGAATCGCGTCTGGGATACAGAAGATATCGACCGTAATGGTGTTTTGAATTCTCAAGACAGGTTCTATAGTTATACAATTGACCTCGATGATACAACGGACTCGGATACAACTTTGTATATATCCAATGCTGGTCTGCAGGCGGGTTGGAAAATGTTCCGTGTGCCAATTAAGGATTCTACGTGGGATACCGTTGTCGGTGCACCGGATTGGCGTAATATCAAGTACGTACGTATCTGGTTTGATCAGTTTGCGACAACCGAAACGCTGCTCATCTACAAAATGAGTGCCACGGGCAGTCGATGGAAGAATAATGGTATTGTTGGTGAACGGATGCCTCCTGCACCGAGTGAAGTTTTTATCATTACGCCCGTTAACACAAAAACACATAAATACTACATTTCACCGTATCCAGAGGAGAAGGACCAGTTTGGTCGAGTCAAAACTGAAGGAGCGCTTGAGTTGCTGCTTAGAGAAATCCAGGAAGGGCATACGTGTGTTGCGCACCGACGAACCGATGATAATGAAGATTACCGGGCATACGATACGTTAACTTTCCATCTGTACAGCACAGGCAATGTGCGTGCAGGTTTGAACCCTCTGATATCGTTAAGAATTGGAAGTGATAGCCTTAACTTCTACGAATACACGACTGAGTTTGAGAATGGTGAATTGGATAGCTACAGCCAGTATCGACGATTCCATATCGCGATGGACAACTTTGTAGGCCTCAAGACAGAGCGGCTGGAACCTGGTGATACCGTGAGTAGTCCACCATACATCGTTGTTGGTAATCCATCGCTCTCAAAGAACCAGTTTTTCGAAATAAGAATAACCAATCAGATTGTTGAACCCTTAAGCGACACACTCTGGTTCAATGATGTTATCATGGTAGCACCAAAGACCGATATTGGTCGTATTGTGCGCAGTAATGGCTCGATAATGTTCGCTGATTTTGCGTCTGTCAATTTCTCCTATGATGAATCGAATGGTCGTTTCCGCAGGCTGACCGAGCCCAATAACCTTTCCACTCAGAGCAAAAATCGTGGTTATTCGATCAGCTCAAATATGTCGTTGAATAAGTTCTTGGCTGATAATTGGCAATTCAACATCCCGATCGGATTCAGTTATCGGAAAAACACACGAATACCACGGTATTCATACTATGCCGATGATGTTGAGCTGACGTCTGAAGAGGCTGATGCGCAAAGAGCGACAAACCTCAGTCGGTCATATACAATCGGATTTTCAAAAGCTGGTTCAAAAACCTGGTTTCTCAAGAACACACTCGACCGGCTTTCTTTGAATCACAGCAGATCTCATGTGTATAATCGCTCAACCCTCAGGGCTGATACGTCAGCTGCGGAAACATACCGTGGTGCGTATGCACTTGACCCGAAATTTGATATCAAACTCTTGGGTCAGACCTTTTCTCTTCTCCCGAGAAATATCAGCTTCAGTGCTCAGTATGGCAAGAGTACTGTTCGGTCATACTATCGTGACGATGTCGATTCGGCATTCACACCAACAGAATATGGCTTTCAAGACAAAAGAACACTAAGTCCATCAGTGTCCGTGAGCTTTTCACCGCACAAGATCATCAATGCATCCTACAGTCTCACACAGACGAGGGATTCTGTGGGAACCCGCGGTCGGTTTGGTGAAGAGGTGAGCAGGAATCAGACATTCAATACGTCCATTTCTGAAGACCTTAAGATCATCAGGCCGACACTGAGTTTCAGTTCATCATATCGCGAGAACCACAGCTTTGAACTCCGCCAAGATGAGGACGTGCGTAATGTTGACAACAGCGGCAAATATAGCGCTGATGGAACGGTTGACATACAACGGCTCTTTGGTATTTTGACGCACCTGCGGGACGAAACAAAAGATACGCTGCTTACCCCTGGTTCTCCGGCATGGCTGGCAAAGAGCATAGAGGATTTTGTGAGCCATATACAGAGTGTTAAACTCAACTACTCTCGACAGCGCAACTCAAACTATCTTAATGTCAGAGTAAGACCAGATGCGCGATATCAGTGGGGTCTTGTTGACTCGATACCAGCCGGCGATGTTGCGCCTGGAAGCTATCCTGGACGAGGCGTTCTCGATACGTATGGTGCGAACTCAGGATTGAATTTTAAGGTTGTGAGCGTGACCGGCGGCTATACTGGTCGCTTGAACAAAACCTATAGCTACGGTGGTGATGAAGTGAGAACACAAAGCGTCAGTTATCCGAATCTCACTGTTAACATACAGCGCCTGGAAGCTTTTCCGCTGCTGAAATATTTCGTGAAGACATCTTCGATCTCTAGTAGCTTCAATCAATCGTATGAAGAACGGTATGACTTCAAAGCAGCAGATACGATCCCACGGCTTCAGTCTGATTCAAAGGGAAAGAGTTTTGATCCACTGATACGTTGGAGCGCGAACTGGAACAAGGGCATTTCATCAAACATTGATTTCGCATATTCTGAAACAAAGGGCAACAACTATTCTGTGACCGACACTGTTCCTTCGTTGACCATAAGCCGCAGAGGCTCACTGCGGCTTGGCTACA
>DAOVBK010000289.1 GCA_030670605.1 Candidatus Stahliibacteriota bacterium | reverse complement strand
TTGCTTCCCACCGGAGTACTGCACTGAGATGAAAATTCGGCCTGAGACCACTTTTCTTGAGGAGCGAGTCAGCTTCTGGACTCTCAACATGAGTGCGGTAGAACCACAGCACCACAGGATCGTTAGCAAAATCTGAGATGTTGTAGGTTCCGCGTATGAGACGGACAAATATGGTATCGCTTCGTGGTGACGTGACGAATTGTGCATGCTGTGGGCTGAACTGGGCGGCAAGGCAGAGGAGGAGGAGGACCATACACAGGATTATAGAGTAAATTCAAATTATGTCAACACTTAAATGTCAGAAGCCACTGGTAAATGTATGAAAAATCAATTGTTTTTGCATTTATTGACATAATGTTATTCATGAATATAATACTTTAAGACTTAGTATGTCGATGAAAACACCCTTTCCGTATATGCGACGTCAATACACGTTGCAAGCAAATCATAGATGACGTGTTTTTTTAAGTAGTTGAAAGGAGGCTTGAATGCCTGAGGTGAAGATTCTCGAAGATGTTTGCAAGGGGTGCGGATTGTGTTGTGATAGTGTATGCCCCGTGAACATTCTTGTTCTTGCACCTGACCGGATCAATTCGAGCGGATATCATCCAGCAGAAGTGACTGATATGAGCAAGTGCACGGGATGTGGTTACTGCTATATGGTATGTCCTGAGCCTGCAATTGAGGTTTACAAGTAGGGAGGCAACATGGCGGAGAAGAAACTGATGTACGGAAATCATGCCACGGTCGAAGGTGTAATAGCTGCCGGGTGTCGCTTTTTTGCTGGCTATCCAATAACACCGCAAAATGAGATTCCTGAATACATGTCGATTCGGATGAACGAAGAAGGTGGAGTCTTCCTCCAGACCGAGAGTGAGATTGCTGCGATCAATATGCTCTTTGGCGCTGCAGCAGCCGGTAAGAGGGCAATGACATCATCGTCGTCGCCCGGTATTAGCCTTATGCAGGAAGGCATATCGTACATTGCTGGTGCAGATATGCCGGTCTTAGTTGTAAACGTTATCAGAGGCGGTCCGGGTCTCGGGAATATTGCGCCTGCTCAGTCTGACTATTATCAGGCAACACGCGGTGGCGGACACGGTGATTACTTCACGATAACACTGGCACCTAATTCTGCACAGGAACTCTTTGAGTTTCCAAAGCTCGGCTTTGAACTTGCTGAGAAGTATCGAAACCCAGCATTGATTCTGACTGATGGTCTCTTGGGACAGATGATGGAACCCGTTGAATTCTCATTTGCTCCGGTTGATCCACACAGTCTTTCTGAACCAGAATATGCACTCTCTGGATGCAAAGATAGAGAACGAAGAGTTGTTCGGTCATATGATCTGCGCATTGGTAAACTGGAAGAATGGAACTGGCGACGGTTCAAGAAATACGAAGAGATTAGGAAAAAAGAACAGCGATTTGAAGCAACTGGCTGCGATGATGCTGACCTTGTTGTCGTCGCATATGGGACGTGTGCCCGCGTGTCTGATGCAGCAGTACGGATGGCACGCAATAACGGTTTGAAGGTCGGTCTCTTGAGACCGATTACCCTATGGCCGTTCCCAACTGATGTCCTCAATGGTATGGCGAAGCGAATCGAACATTTCTTGGTTGTTGAGATGAGCTGTGGACAGATGATTGATGATGTGAAACTAGCTACTGAGTGTCGTTCAAAAATCCATTTCCATGGTAGACCAGGTGGTGGCGTTCCGAATCCCCCGGAAATTTACGAAAAGCTTACGGGAATACTGGGAGGTAAAAAATGAAAAGAATCTTCGGAAGACCTGATGGTTTAACGGATATTTTCCAACGGTATTGTCCTGGTTGCGGTCACGGTATTGTGCATCGTCTTGTCGCTGAATTGCTTGTTGAGTTGGGAATACGGGAGCGGACAGTCGGTATTGCGCCGGTTGGCTGTGCGGTTTTTGCTGACGAATACTTCAATTGTGATATGATACAACCACCGCACGGAAGAGGTCCTGCTGTTGCCACAGGAATCAAGCGATCGCGCCCTGACTGTATTGTGTTCAGCTATCAAGGCGATGGAGATCTTGCGGCAATCGGGACCGCTGAGACCATACATGCTGCTGCACGCAATGAGAATATCGGCCTCATATTCATTAACAATGCGATCTATGGTATGACTGGTGGTCAACTCGCTCCGACGACCTTACCAGGCATGAAATCGACAACCTCGGTAAAGGGCCGTGATACAGTGAAACAAGGACTTCCCCTACGTGTCTGTGAGTTGCTTTCGAAAGTCGATGGTGCATACTACCTGGAGAGAACTGCCGTAGATACACCGAAGAACATCATCAAGACGAAGAGAGTGCTGAAGAAGGCTTTCCAGAATCAGATGGAAAACAAGGGATTTTCTTTGGTAGAGATTCTTTCCATGTGCCCTACTGGTTGGGGCGTTACTTCTGTGCAGGCAAAAAAGTGGATTGATGAGGTACTGGCAAAGTACTACCCGCTTGGCGTCTATCGCGATCGTTCGAAGGAGGAGAAATGACAAAAGAGATCATTATTTCAGGCTTTGGCGGACAGGGTGTCGTTTCTTCTGGTATAATACTTGCACACGCGGGTA
>DAOVBK010000263.1 GCA_030670605.1 Candidatus Stahliibacteriota bacterium | reverse complement strand
GCAGGCATTACCAATGACAAACTCCTCTTACGCATGACAAAGGATGATTGGGACCGCGTTCTTGCAGTCAATTTAACCGGCACGTTTCTCGTAACCAAAGCGGTCTCAAGAATCATGATTAAGCAGCGGTACGGCAAGATTGTCAATATCGCATCGGTTGTCGGCCTCATCGGAAATGCAGGCCAGGCAAACTATGTCGCGAGTAAAGCAGGTATCATTGGTTTTACAAAGTCGTGTGCAAAAGAACTTGGTGGACGTAACATTACGGTAAACGCCATTGCACCGGGTTTCATAGAGACGAGCATGACCGAGGGCATTCCCGAAGAAGCAAAGCAAAACTTTTTGAAATCAATACCTTTGGGCAGGGTTGGTCAGCCTGAGGATGTAGCCAACCTTGCACTTTTTTTATCGTCTGACAGATCATCCTACATCACCGGTCAGATTATCTGTGTAGGTGGCGGGATGGTTATGTGACATGTCCGTAAACAGGGAAAAGAAAGGAGCATACCATGGCATTATTCGATGATGTAAGGAACATTATAGTGGAGCAACTGCATGTTCCTCCAGAAAAGGTGACCCTAGAAGCCAAGTTCATCGAGGACCTTGGCGCTGATTCTCTTGATACCGTTGAACTCATTATGGCACTTGAAGAGAAATTCGATTTGCAGATATCGGAAGAGGAAGCACAGAAACTCGATACTGTTGGCAAAGCAGTATCGTACCTTGAGGAGAAAGCAAAGCCACAATGAGAAGAGCTGTTATTACAGGCATTGGAGCTATCACTCCCGTTGGTAATGACACCAAGACAATGTGGGAGAATCTTCTGAAGGGTACAAGTGGGATTGACACGATCAAGAGTTTCGACACATCCAAGCACACCGTAACGATTGCAGGCGAGATAAAAGGCTTTGACCCATACGCGCGTCTTGATCCAAAAGCCACGAAGCGTCTTGACCGATGTGTTCAGTTGTGCCTCTGGGCAACTGCAGAGGCGGTTAAAGATGCACAGATCGACTTCGATGAGTATGACAAGGCGCAGATCGGTGCCATCATTGGTTCAGGTATCGGCGGTTTGCACACATGGGAACGGGAGCACACAAAATTCATCGAAAAGGGACCAGCGCGTGTATCACCATTCTTGATTCCGATGATGATCCCTGATATGACCTCAGGCTATGTCGCCATCCAGTATGGTCTCAAAGGACCGAATTACACGACTGTATCAGCGTGTGCATCTGGTGCCCATGCGATTGGCAATGCCTTCCGGGCGATTAAGTACGGAGATGCAGATGTTGTTGTCACGGGTGGTTCTGAAGCACCGGTAACGCCATTCGCACTAGCCGGTTTTAGTAACATGCGTGCTCTTTCCCGCAGGAATGATGAGCCACAAAAGGCATCACGCCCATTTGATAAGGCACGGGATGGTTTTGTTATGGCTGAAGGAGCAGGGATTTTTATCCTTGAGGAATTAGAATTCGCCAAGAAACGGGGTGCGAGAATCTATGGCGAGATTGTTGGTTTTGGTGCAACCGGTGATGGGCACCATATTACTGCTCCTGCACCAGAGGGTGAAGGTGCGCGCAGATCTATGGAGCGCGCGATACGGGAAGCAGGCTGCACGAATGAAGAGATTGACTATATTAACACGCACGGAACCTCAACAGAACTCAATGACAAATTCGAGGCACAGGCGATCAAGAATCTTTTCAAAGACCACACAGAGAAACTCGTGTTGAATGCGACCAAGTCTATGATCGGCCATACGCTGGGAGCAGCGGGTGCGATCGAAACGGCAGTCGTATTGCTTTCAATGCGCGACAGCAAGCTCCATCCAACAATCAACCTCGAAGATCCACTCGAAGAGTGCGCAGGTCTTGATATCATTACGGGTAGTGCACGAACAATGGACATCGAATATGTACTCTCTAATTCACTCGGCTTCGGTGGTCACAATGCGACACTGTGTTTCCGGAAGTATCATGATTAGAGCACATGCATGATAAGGAGAAAGTTGTCATTGGTGTCGCAGGGGCGATTTGTTCAGGCAAGACAGTTGTCAGCAAGATTTTTCGCCGACTCGGCGCACACTACATCTCTGCTGATAAGATCGGCTGGCAGGTATTGCCCGACATTGCCGATGAACTAAAGGAGCGGTTCGGAGAGCATATTATGAATGGCGCGACAATCGACAGAAAGAAATTGCGCGACATCGTGTTTGCAAATAATGACAATGTAGCATTTCTGAACCAGCTATCACATCCTCGCCTGGTGAGGAAACTCATTAGCGCAGTCGGCCAGATGAGTGCAGGGGTTGTCGTTGTTGATGCAGCCTTGTTGTTTGAATGGCCTCGTGTTTTGGATGTTGTTGATTGTCCGATTCTCATCGTCGCAGATGAGCAGTTACAAAAGGAGCGGGCGATAAAACAGGGTATGGATGAGAATACCTTCGAGAGAATTTTGCGAGCGCAGAAGCATCGGGCACTCATGAAGAAAAAGGCGGCATATATTATTGAGAACAATGGCACACTGAATGAGTTGAGGGAGAAGTGCGAAGAGATTTACAAGGAGATACAACGTGATTGTTGAGTGTGATAATTGCCATACACGCTCCAACGTTGACGAGCAAAAAGTACCTACGACTGGTGTTAAGGTACGGTGCCGGAAGTGCCAGCACGTGCTCTTCATCCAGAGGGAGCCAGCACCGCCTCCTGAACCAGAAGTCGTGGTTGAACGGGAGAAAGAACCCGAGGTTCCAGAGTCAGCTGAGCGGGAAATGCCTCCGGCTGAAGGAGCGGAGAAACCAGCGACCGTTCCCCCTGCTGAGCCAGAACAGAAAGGTGAAGAACACAAGACCCCGGAACCAGAAATACCTGAACCGCCTAAATCGGTTCCCCCAGATGCAGCACCAACGACACCACC
>DAOVBK010000061.1 GCA_030670605.1 Candidatus Stahliibacteriota bacterium | reverse complement strand
GGGAATCTCCGAGATCAACAGTGCGGTGGTTGCACCGATCAAGCCAAGGATATCAGCTTCGTGTTCCACATCTGATGACAGCAAATGAGCTATTATTTGAACCTGATTCCTGAAATTCTCAGGAAACAGCGGTCGAAGCGGTCGGTCTATGAGCCGGGATGTAAGTATTTCATTCTCTGAGGGTCTTCCTTCTCTCTTGAAGAAGCCGCCCGGTATTTTACCGGCGGCAAATGAGAGTTCGCGGTAGTCAACGGTCAGTGGCAGGAAATCGACATTCTCGTCGACATCTTGTTTGAAGGTAACACAGACCAAGAGTACCGTATCACCATACGAAACAACGCACTCGCCAGCGGCCTGCCGAGCGACACGGCCTGTTTCAATCCGTAATTTCTTTCCAGCGAGATCTAACTCAGACGAATACAAATCAACCCCTCAAATTCAGGGAGTCGACAACTTTCAGGTATCGCGTCCTGTCCTTTCTCATCAGATAATTCAAATGACGCCTGCGGTCATTTACCATCTTGATGAGCCCTTGGCGTGAATGCTTATCCTTCGGAAACTGCTTGAGATGTTCCGTAAGGATCTTGATGCGCTCAGTGAGGATTGCGACCTGTACCTCGGGTGAGCCAGTGTCTTTCTCATGCATTCGGAAGCCCTGTATGATTTCCTGTTTCTTGTCTTTTTCTAGCCCCATGCTATATGCTCCTTTCTCGCTTAATTATGTATATTTTGGGAAGAAAGTCAAGAGTAGACATGACCTGACAACTGAATATAATAAACCGTGATTCAAGATGGGCGACCGTATTGGTGGCTCGTGAGTCGTATTCGTATATTTACGAGTACGAGCTACGAATCACGAGTACGAAATGGTGCTAAATAAGGACAATCATATGAAGCTTCTTCCGTTGCAAACCGGTATATTATATGGTCCGATAAATAGCCGCCGGCTCGGGAAGTCACTCGGGATCAACCTCATGCCGACAACGTACAAAGCGTGTTCCTTTAACTGCATTTATTGCCATTACGGCCGCACTGATGTCCTGACCCATGATCTCGAGAAATGCAAGGATGACCTGCCAACCGTTACTGACATTGTTGCGGCAGTTGAAGGTGCACTAGCGTCCGACGTGAAATTCGACTATCTCACCTTTTCCGGCAATGGTGAGCCAACGCTCTATCCGGATTTTGAAACCATTGTCAAGCACATCGTGGCATTGAGGAATACATATCAGCCAGCACTGAAGATTGCGCTCTTGTCAAACTCGTCCGGCGTGTATAGAGAGAATGTCAGAAGAGCACTTGCCTTCATTGACATGCCCGTTTTCAAACTGGATGCGGGCAATGCCGTGATGTTCGAGAAGGTGAACAGGCCATCCCGTGACGTGCAGTTTGGCGAGATAGTGCAGAATCTGTCGACACTCAAACATATATACCTGCAGACGGTTCTGATGTATGGTGACCCTTCGAATGCCGAAGCGCAGGAACTCGTCTCCTACTATGAAGCGGTCGCTCGTATCAGACCAAAGGAGGTTCAAATCTACTCGTTAGATCGACCAGTGTCGAATGCAAAAATCAGGCGCGTACTGCCACACGATTTAGAGGAAACAGCAGCGTACGGCACGCGCGAAACGGGTGTGCCGTTTCACGCCTATTATCTTTAGGTGCGCTCTTGGTACGATGAAGAGTAGTCGTTCAGTGTTGCTCACAGTCATCTTCGGTACGATCATTGGTTGTCTTACACTCAGCCTGTCTCTTGGCAAGATTTTCCCACAGGAGGTCGTTTACACTCTTGCTGCCTGGATTCTGTTCTATCCGGTGACTCTGCTGCGACATGTTGACGCGCAGATTCTGTTCATTGGTCTCTATGTTACTGTCTGGCTTTACGTTTTCATTAAAAGTGTGGCTATTCAGCGTGATGCCTTTGCGAGAACGCTTGCCGAAACCGTAATATGCATGGCGGTTATTGCTATACCCTTTGTGCCGTTCGGCATTCAGTATTTTTCGCTTCTGCGCTACAGTTTTGCGATTCAATCTGTGCATATGCGTCTTTTACCCTTTGTTGGTCTTTTTGTTGTGGTCTTGTGCTCGAATTTCTTTTATTTTGAACAGCGGTTTTCGACCGCCGTTATCTGGACGATCAATATCGCCATGGTGACAATTTTCTTGATTACCCTTGCTGACCTTCTGCCGCTTCTCAGTAGTCAGCCATTCTTTAGTGTTCTTAACTACCGTATTTCAATCATAAACAAGATCATTACCCACATGCCCGCACTTGGGGTGCTCCTCTTCATTGTATTTGGTGTACTCTGTACTGCCACTCTTGATGCGTATTTTTTCACCCGCGCGAAGCGGAGAAATTTCTTCAGAAGAATCATTATCCCGTTCAGCGTGACGGCTATGGTCATGCTTTTCCTAACTATTCTACAGACCGATTACATGCGCTACAGACAGTTCGACTATTCACAAGGCATTAATACGATTTATCTCACAACATTCAGAAATAGGCAGGTTCTGTGGTTTGATGCTCAAAGAGTGAGGGTTGTGTCGGGTGATGTTAGAACACTGTATCCGTTTGGCAATTTCGACGCACGCGATACGCTTCGTGTTCATGCCGAGCAGTTTAGAACAATGGCGATCATAGAAGGATTAAGTTACTATAGACTGACGCGTATCCTAAGCATTCTCGCTAATGGTCCGCGTGACACAATCATGTATGATGCGCTGCAGAGCATGATCAACGGGAACAGATATAAACATTCGCCGTTTGTCGCGGGGCTGCTCGATTACGTGCGTGAGCGCTACAGCAGCGACAATGCTGAAATCAGTGTGACCGGGTCGATTAGTGTCAATGGTTCGCCGTTGTCACATGTTGATTTCTTCGTCAATCGACGTATCGTTTCGACGCTTGAATATTCTGACCGGGTGTGGATGGCAAGAACCGATGCCGACGGTAGGTTTCATTTTACGTGCTACAGAGGCGACAGTCCTGTTGTTCAGTATTTTCATATGTACTTCATGCTGCCTGATACTATTATTGGTAAGAACATTGAATACTTGAAGATTGCCAACATTCCCGGCAATTTCTCTGCTGCCGGTACATATATGCTGGAACCGATTGCCATTACCGCAAGACAGGCAGATACAACACAGCACGTGAGGAGGTTGATACTGTACCCGGAGGTACCACTTGACTCATTTGCATTACGCTTGCCTCTGGTCACGGATACTATAGTGGTCTCGGTCTACGGAGAAGTACTACGCAACAATCGCTATGCGATCAATGACGTCGCATCCTATACGGCATCCGGGATAGTAGTTGATCGTGTCATCAACATGGTGCGCGACAGGGCGCGCACGTGGCGTTTTTACAGTCAGACCGACAGCATGACTCTTGATCTTTTCATCAACACTGATAGATAATCACCGCTTAGCCGACAGTATTTTCACCAGATAGTCATACTCGATATTGACGAATGCCCCTGTTTTGAGATTGCCGAATGTTGTCGTCTCCAGTGTGTAGGGAATTAAAGAGACGGAAAATATATTGCTTGATACGGTGCTGATTGTCAAACTGGCACCGTTGACACCGATCGAACCTTTATCAATCAAATAGCGGGCATTCTGCCGACTGATCTGCAAAAAAAAGGCATTTTCTTGTTTGCGGATCATCTTACCCACTTCATCAACATGTCCAAGGAGGATGTGGCCACCGATCCGGTCACCCATCTTCAGCGCGCGTTCACAATTCACATAGTCGCCAGCACGCCAATCAGGTGTCGTTGTCACCCGCTTTGTCTGCCGCATTGCTTCGACCGTGAAGCCCTTCCGGTCGACATCGGTTACAGTAAGGCAGACACCCTGAATCGCGATGCTATCACCTTTTTTTGTTTCAAGATGTGAGGTAACTGAAATACGCCATACAGCACCTTGTGTGATTTTTTGTATGCGTGCTTTTTCTTCAATTATTCCTGTAAACATGATAGAGTCGATCGTCTCCTATTGTTATTGGTTTGTGTTCTTGCGCCATCGCTTCCTTCCAAATACGATCATCGAGTATGATACCATCGCTCACTTTGTGTGGTGCGATAAAGAGATAGATCTCATCGTACTGTTTGTTCTCGTGAAAGTCAGCAAAGACTCGTGCTCCGCCTTCAACCATGATGGAGTTGATTCTCAGCATACGTAATTTCTCGATAATATCGTCGATGGCATAGTGGTTGCCTTCGAGGATGATAATCTCAACGCCCCGTGCAATGAGTTTCTCTATTTTACCAACGTCATTAGTGCTATTCGTGATGACAATACGTCTGCTGCTCGGCTCCATGAAATGCGAGTCAAGCGGTATGTGCAGGTGAGGGTCAATGACTATGCGTGCAGGACTGTGCCGACCAATGAACCGGTCAGTAAGATAGCAATTGTCAGTGAGAACAGTATGTATGCCGATGAGGACTGCGCTGACGCGGCTGCGCAGTGAGTGTACGAACCGGCGAGACTGCTCTGACGTGATGTATTTCTCTTTGAACCCTGAAATTCTCTGATTCCTGGACGCAGCGATCTTGAGGATAATATACGGGATTCTTGATGTGATGAACTTCGAATACCATTTGTTTAATTCCTGAGCTGCTTCTGCGAGAACACCGATCGTTATGTCGATGTTGTGTTGCTTAAGGCATTCAATTCCTTTACCATTGACATCTGGATTAGGGTCAGTGGTGCTCATAACCACCCGCCGCACACGTGCCCTGGCAATTGCATGCACGCACGGTGGTGTCAGTCCAGTTGTGCAGCACGGTTCAAGATTGACGTACAGCGTTGCGTTTTCAGCACGTTTTCCGGCCTCAAGCAGCGCGCACACTTCAGCGTGTGCTTCGCCGAGTTTTTGATGAAAGCCTCGACCGACGATTCTGTTTTTCTTTGTTATGATCGCGCCAACAAGAGGATTGATACCCGTTTTTCCCCATCCTTTGGTGGCGAGGGAAAGTGCCTGCCGCATAAACATCTCGTCGTAGTATACCTGCGTGTACATAGCGTGGGTGATTATAACCGCTCGCTGTGCGAAGTCAAGGTGTGCTGCTGTCGCGCTTTTTCATTAGTTTAAGAAAGTACCAATTGTTGCTTATACATCTAGTATGTGGATGTTGCCTTCTAACATATGCGGGGGAGACCCTCTGCTTCTAGCTGGAGCAGGGGATGCACTCCTCCGATTTCTGTTCTGAGCCAGACACCGTGTGGTTCGGCGACAACTTCGCCGATAATTGCTGCACGTCTGCCAAGCGTGTGTGCTCTCATTTTTTTCAAAACGTGGGCAGCAATTTTTCTGTCGACGATCGCCACGAGCTTACCTTCATTGGCAACATAGAGCGGGTCAATACCAAGTATTTCAGTTGCACCCATGACCTCTTTTCTGATCGGCAGTTTTGTTTCATCGAGCATTATGCCAAAGGCTGAACCATCGCAGACTTCGTTGAGGACTGATGCAACACCGCCGCGGGTCGGGTCACGCATGAAATGGATTGACGATGTGTAGGACAGCAGTCTATTAGTCAGTAGATTCAGCGGAGCACTGTCGCTTCGTATGCTCGACTTCAATCTAAGGTTCAGCCGTTCATTCATCACGGCAATACCATGGTCACCAATGGTCCCGCTGACAATGACTGCATCACCCTTTTTTACCCGTTTTTTTCCAAGGCGCATTTTGAGAACACCAACACCAGATGTTGTGATAAAAAGCTTGTCTGCTTTTCCTTTTTCAACCACCTTGGTATCGCCGCACACAACGTCGACACGAGCTTTCCGTGCTGCCAGTGCTGCCGATTTGAGAATTCTTTCGAGCTTCTGTATTGAGAATCCTTCTTCGATGATCAATGAAAAAGAGATGTAACGCGGCACTGCTCCCTGCATTGCGAGGTCATTGACCGTTCCATATATTGCGAGCATACCAATGTCGCCGCCAGGGAAAAAGATTGGGTCGATCACATAGGAATCGGTCGTAAAGGCGATATGTCGGTCGGTCATGCGCAGCGTAGCAGAATCAGTGAGTTGCTTGAGTGTTTTGTTTTTGAAGTACTTGAGAATGGTACGCTTGATGAGCTGACTGGTCAGCAAACCTCCGGAACCGTGGGCGAGACGGATATGCGTTTCTGTCATTTCGTTTTCCGTGCGCTAACTGCAACACACACAGGTCGCTGCATTACTCCACGGTAAGTCCCAAGAACCAATTCCCAAGGTCCAAATAAATCCCAACACCGAAATTCCAATAACCAAAACGGTTTCATGTTTTGCTCTTGGGATTTGGCTCTTGATTCTTGGCTCTTGCATCTTGGTTCTTGAGACTTGGTTCTTGGAGTTTGGTTCTTGGTTCTTGGAACTTCCTTAGAGTTTGAACTCATACGAGTCTCTCAAGAATCCACGTGCATTGTGGTTTTCTTTAAACCTGCCAAGTCCCCAGTTCGGTTCCATATCAAGCGTAAACGTACCGAGGTCGAGGTATTTGAAACCGCGGTTGTGCCCCCACTTGAGAACTTCATAGAAAAGGAGATTCACCGGACGATACGCCTGATATTTATTATCATGGCTGATGTAGAAAGCAAGAATCACGCGCGGATTTGTGATGAAAATAACAATGCCACCGAGCATCCTACTCTTACGGTACGCAGCAAAGAGGATTATGTCATCAGGATAGAGTTTCTTAAGTTTCTTTAGTTCTCTGAGTGTGTGCGTTGGTGATACGTTATGTCTCATACCGAGATTCCGCTTCAGGATTTTGTAGAAGGTGGAGAAATCATCTGAAATGCTAACACGTACACCTTCTCTCAGCGCTTTTTTTGTGGATCTGCGTGCGTCAGCATGAAAGGTGAGGAGAGGATCAGCCGCATCCAGCGGAATGACTGCGGTGACCTCGCGTTTGAGATAGGTGAAACCATTTTTCAGAAGGGCAAAATCAAGATACTGATGAGGATTTTTGTAGTAGATAAGAGGTGTTTGTGTCAAAATTACTCTTTCGTAGCCATGATTCTTGAGATACCCGACCAGATTTTCTACTGCGAGATACGTTGTATGAATTCCCAGACCGTCCTGCAAGACAAATCCACCATACGATGCCCCTCCATGTGAAATGATCGTTTTGTCCTGCACAACTGCAGGAAAAAGAGCAATCGTATGTCCTCTATCTTTGATGATCAGATGGTGATTCTTGAAGCGCTGTTTCGGGTGGTAGCTCAGGAATTTCAGTGAATGAAAAATGGTGCCGTTATTCGCCGTCGCAACAAACGCCTCCCACTGTTTACTATCTTTTTCCGTAAACGCGTATACTTCCATACTATTCGTGGAAGTATAACGAGAGAAAAGGAAATGTCAACGCCTGACGAGTTCTGCGACTACTAGAATAGTCATTGCGAGCGACCCGCTCATTCTAATGGCGGGGAGCGTGGCAATCTCAGTGAGGAAGTGCAGAACACTTCCTGGCCTATGGCTCATAGCCAGTGGCTCAGAGACGTCCTACTGCAATGAGCTGTTGTGGGTCATCTTGTGTTGCACCATTTATGAGATTGCTCTCTCTATTTCTCTCGAGGCATGTTCGTTCACGTTCGCAATGACAAACAGATATTGTTAGAAGTAATCCTGTATGGAACAGTCGGCTGGAATACTATTTCTTTATGTCGTCCTTCAATTTCTCCAGCTCGACTCTTAATTTCTCAAGTTCTTCCTTGAGATTCTCGAGTTCGTCTGCCAATTCTCCTTTTTTGATA
>DAOVBK010000234.1 GCA_030670605.1 Candidatus Stahliibacteriota bacterium | reverse complement strand
TGAAAAATTCTGGCTCGGAGAACCCTTGACCGGTACGGCTACTTGAAGCCGCTTGCTGCTCTTCTGGTCGACATCAATGCTGATCGACGTTGTGTTGTAGGTAGTTGTTAGATCAACAAAACCCATTGGGATGAAGAGTCTTTTCACAGATATTTCATTTTTGCCGAGCGAGACATTCCGCACTATACAGCGGGCCGTGGGTGGTGCAGCCCATGTACTGAGCAGAGAACCACCTCTTCCCGTGAAGGTAACGCTCACCGAGGATACTGAGTCAACAATGATAAGCGTATCAGGCAAATCGCCATAGACTATCTTGATATCTCTGGTGTATTGATAGTCATTACCGATCGACACGAAGAACCATAGACCGAATGCAAAAATAATTGCAAAGATCTTTCTCACCGGATTCGTGATGATGATGGCAAGTATCTGTCTGAGGTCCATGTACTGAATTATATCTGCTGATAACGAATAATCAAGAGAAAAATGATGAGGCAAAGGCATCCCGTACTCGTACGTCGTAGATCGTATTCGTGAAAGTTCGCCTGTTTTTGTGGGAGGGGCTTCTTTATCTAGACGAACAAGGTAGGAGAGACTAGCCTCGAATCGCGGCAAAGCGGTTATGGGGTCAGGCTTGATATTCATATAATTTGATGACCAGGCAACCATGGGCAAAAGGCAGAAGGCAGAAGGCAGAAGGCAAAAGGCAAAAGGCAGAAGTGATCAGGGGACCAGGACATCAGGCGATCATGAGACCAGACTGTCGACTTCCCGTAGTGGTCGAGCTTGCTCGAATGAACATGAGCGCACGGAAAAAGGCAAAAGGTGAGAGAGCCAATGGTGACTTGGGAATGGTTATTTGTTGGATTGCTGGATAGTTGTATGGTTAAATCAACTATCGAACAATGCAACCATTCAACTATACAACCACAAAAACGACTTCGGTCGTTTTTGTCAACTCCAGAAAATCCAGATGAAAACTGCTGCCGTAGCTACAGCGGCAAGGGTGAAAGGCAGGCCGACTTTGGCAAAATCAAGAAATCCGATATCATGACCGTTCTTCTTAAGAAGACCGACCGCAACAATGTTTGCCGCAGCTCCGATCGGCGTAATATTACCGCCGATCGTCGTTCCGAGGATTGTGCCAAAGAGGAGAAGGTAGAGCGGGTAGTTAAACGAAGAAGACAGCGTTGTGATGACACCGACCATTGCGGCAAAGTAGGGCACATTGTCAACGAATGCTGAGATGAATACGGAAAAGACGACGAGAAGTACATACGTAGCAAGTATGTTGCCCGACGTGAGCTGGCCAACGAATTGTGCGAGCGTGTTTGTTACTCCTGTGAATGTCAGTGAACCGACAAGCGCAAAGATAGCAGCAAGGAAAAAGAACGTTTCCCAATCAGTATCTCTGATTACATGATAGGTTTTTATTTTCTTAGAGAAAAGACTCCAGATGATGCCAATCAAACCGATTACCACGCAGATCGTGCCACCAAGATAATCCATGAAACCTGGCATGAACGAGCCAATTGCGAGGCCTGCAATCAAGGCAATGAGGAGCGCTCCAGGCACGAGGCTCACGATTTTTTCAACCCGCAGGACCGATATCGGTTCTTTGTGTTTTCTGTTGAGAAAATAAATGACGACAAGCGAGACGATTGCGGCAAATTCAACCGCGAAGAAGAGACTTGGTCTGCCTTGAAAAACGAAGAAGTCATTGAAGGTCATGCGTGTTGCACTTGCCAGGATCATGCTTGGTGGATCACCGACCAGGGTGGCGGTCCCTTGCAGATTAGATGACAGGCATATGCCGAGTATGAACGGCACTGGTGAAACTTTTAGTTTACGCGATACCTCAAATGCAATTGGTGCGACGATCAAAACGGTTGCTACATTTTCGACAAATGCTGATATGATACCACTGAACGCAGATAACCAGATGATTGCCCAGACAAGATTCTTTGACCGATCGATGATTGATTCTGCGATATATGCGGGGATTTTCGAATAAATGAACAGCTCGGCAACAACAAGACTTCCCCAGAATATACCCAAAATGTTCCAGTTGATGTAGTGGAGGAGTTTCACGGCGGGCATAATGCCGATGAGGAGCATCACTCCGACCCCTGCCCATGCGATAATTGATTTGTGCCGGTGAAACATGATGATCATCACATAAACGACAAGAAACGTGATAAGGCAAACTATTTGTGCGTGTGACATTAGGAACGTGGTTGTCGCACTACGACTGTTGTGAGAGCCATACCATAATGGCTTTCTGTATGTGCAGCCTGTTTTCTGCTTGATCAAAGACGATTGAGTGGGAACCGTCAATAACATCGTCAGTTATTTCTTCGCCACGGTGTGCGGGCAGGCAGTGCATGATCACATGGTTCTTATTCGCGTGGTTGAGTAATTCTGCGTTGAGTTGAAATGGTGAGAACACTTTTTTTCGTTTTTCTGCTTCCTGCTCCTGTCCCATTGATGCCCAGACATCAGTATAGACAACATCTGCATCTTTGACAGCTTCCTTGGGATCGTGGGTCAGACGAGTCTTTTGGGCTTTTACCAAATAGTCTTTGTGCGGTTCATAACCTTTGGGTGTCGCAATGGTGAGTGTGAAACCGAGCAGTGCAGAGGCAGCAATAAGTGAATTGCAGACATTATTGCCATCGCCTATATAGGCGACCATCGTCTTCTTGAGTGATTTTTTGTGTTCAATAATGGTCAACAGGTCACACATGACCTGGCACGGATGCTCAAGGTCTGAGAGCCCGTTGATCACCGGGATCGTAGCATTCTCTGCTAAGTCGGTGACAGTTTTGTGCGCAAAAACACGCGCCATGACCAGATCAACCCACCGGGATAGGCTTTTTGCCGCATCAGGAACCGTCTCACGTGTACCGAGTTTGATATCTGCTGGGGCGAGATAGATGGCATGGCCGCCAAGCTGAGTCATGCCGGTTTCAAACGTGACCCTTGTGCGCAAAGACGGTTTTTCAAATACCATGGCGAGTGTTTTGTCTCTAAGAATTTTGTGGGCAACGCCTTTTTTCTGAGATTCTTTGAGCTTCTGTCCGAGTTCGAACAAGTCATACATTTCTTTTCTGCTGAGGTCAAATATCGAAATGAAGTCTCGTTTCATACTACCTCCGATTGTAATAATAGTGATTTTTCTCGTACTGTCAAAGGGTTCATGGGGTCACCTATGAAAAAATTGCCTCTTGTTGACTATATTCAGTAATTAGTTATCTGTCAATATTGACCTCCTGGTTATTTAGCGATATAATTCTTTTGGACCATGAGTCAGTCACCTATGCGTACTCGTGGTACAG
>DAOVBK010000121.1 GCA_030670605.1 Candidatus Stahliibacteriota bacterium | reverse complement strand
AGCAATAGTGATACTGCCGTCAAAATAGAATCCGAACTGATTAAGTGAATCAAGGGTAAGAGCAAGAGAATCGCCCGCAAAAGTAATATCATTCACCTGGCAATCAAGTAACAGGGTATCAAAATGGTCGCTCTTAAAACTTTGCAACCCAAGATCAGTGCCAACGTAGACCACTGAATCAATAATGGCAACCTTGTTGATTGTGCTACTCAAGAGTCCATCGGATTCATCATATTCAGCCAAAAGCGACCCGGCTGAATTAAAAGACACCAAACCGTCGGTAGTACCAACCCAGATAGTGTCGTTAACAGCTATTGTCAGGACATTTAATCCAAAATGACGCCAGTACGTGTCATCGCTGAAATCATCTGGCGTGCCTTTACTGTCAATACAAAGGAACCCCGATGAGGAACCGACATAAATACGATCACTGCTACAAACGATCTCTTGTGTCTTTGTACCCGTCAGGCGGTCTGCTGGGTAGATTTGTATATCTGTGAATGTTGAGTCCACGAGCGCCAGACCTGCTGAATTACCAGCCCAAACAAATCCTGAGCTGTCCACTGCAACACAACTCTGGCTATTTATCGGCAAACCATCGGTATTAGTGAGAACCTCGAAACGTTCGTTTGCATAGTCGTACGCAATGAGACCACCATTTGTGGCACCATAGATCACTGTACCCCGATCGGTGATTTCGTAGTAGTAGTTTGTATTCGTGTGATACGTTGCCTGAAACGAAATACTACCGAGGAGGAGAAAAACGAATATCATGAAACACCTCTTTTAACGACCCCGTTGCAATCACATACACCAAGCGCAGTGCCAACAAAAAGCGCAGCGCAAGTCGCGTTAAGGTGGATGGTTTGTAATGCTTACAGAAAAATCTATATAGTCCTCGGCTATGGTACATTGCAGGATGGATATTGTCGGTGCGGAAAGTCTCACCACGGTAATGAATGGCATAGGTCTGCGGAAGCCACCACGTTTCCCATCCTTTCTGCTTCATTCTGTAACAGAGATCGGCATCCTCAACATATAGAAACAGCTGTTCATCAAAACAGCCGACATCCTCAAGCGCTTTTCGTCTGATCATCATCAATGAGCCTTCTACAAAATCAACTTTGTGTGGTTTGGTTGGATCAATTTCTGAATAGAGGTATTTTCTTGAAAGGGGATTGCCCGGAAACATGCGCCGCATCAGAGATCTTCTACCGAAAGGAACATTCACATAGTTGGGAAACCGACGACAGCTTGGTTGACGGTAGCCTGATGGACTGAGAAGTTCACCGCCGAGAACACCACATTGCTTGTTCGTCCTCATGAAATCAAGCATCAAACTGATCGATTCAGGAAACACAATCGCATCGGGATTGACAAGAAGAACATAGTCACCACTCGACCGTTCAATCACCTTATTGACGGCACGAGCAAAGCCGAGATTCAAGTGATTGCCGATGTAACTCACGCGGGGAAAGGATTCCTGTGCCCTCTTCAGACTCTCATCTGTGGAACCGTTATCATAGACGATTACTTTCGAATTATGGAATATACCATTGGCTTTGTGTAGCGCATCAAGACAATGCTTGAGATACTGCCCTGAATTGTAATTAACGATAATAATATCTAACTTCATTTTCTATTAAACACCGATTTGTATCGGAGCTTCCAAACAAGCCAGAATGCTTCCCAAATTATCCTGCGCGACATCTTGGATTCTCCCGCCCGTCGTTCGACAAAGATTATCGGGATTTCCTTGAGGCGCAATCCAGCTCTGTAAACAGAAAACACGCTCTGAATCTGAAATCCGTAGCCATCAACATCAAATGATTTCCAATCGACTGCGGCAACAGCTTTCCTCGAATAGCATTTAAATCCGCTCGTCAGGTCCCGCACTGGAATTCCAGTGACGACGCGTGCGAAATAGCACGCACTGTAGGAAAGTAATAGCCGCTTCACTGGCCAGTTAACCACACTCACACCATCGACATAGCGAGATCCAATAACAAGATCATAGGTATCCAGGAGCTCGATGAACCGTGGTAAATCATCAGGGTTGTGTGAGAAATCTGCATCCATTTCAAATGCAAAATCATAGTTCTGCGTGAGCATATGTTGAAAACCAAGCACATAGGCAGTGCCCAAACCCAGTTTACTCTCACGTCTCATGAGATGAACCCGCTTGTTCTTCTCGGTCATTTTCTCAACAATATCCCCGGTGTGATCAGGCGAATCATCATCAATAACGAGCACGTCGAGTTGAGGAGAAATAGTCAATATCCTGGCGATAATTCTCTCTATGTTAATTGCTTCATTGTAGGTTGGCATGATCACCAGGCCTTTTTTCATGAACATAATTATACCTAATTATTTGCTTGTGTCAATGACACACAATCAATGCGCCAGAACATCGTTATCAAGGGGACGTGTTGTAGAGACACACAGTTTCGTTGTATAGTTTGATAGTTGCATAGTTATATGGTTAACCATCGAGCCATCCAACTATCCAACCATGCAACCATCCTAACCATTCGCCATTGGCTACTAGCCATCAGCCATCAGTGGTCCCCTCGACCCTCGGGACAGGCGAGCGTGCTCGACCGGATTCATATGAGTCCCATCGTCGGATGGTCGGATCGTCGGATAGTCTAATAGTCAAATCAATCGATCGACAATAGAACAATAGGACAATCAGACTAATAGAATCGTCCATGTACCTGGTAGCGTGGGCTTGTGGGAGGAGCTTCCTGGCCCTTATTTTCCGCGACCAGGAAATCGCTCTAACAATGCATCAAACACCTAAATATCCAAAACTCCCCAAAGGTGCCTAAAACTGTGTACTCTCTACGTTTGCCAGCGGCTACGCCCTCATGTCGTATTCGTGACTCGTCTATCGTACTCGTAATGACGTCATACTTCTCTCACGAATACGACCTACGAAATACGAGTACGAAAAAACCTTTGCCCTATCCCCAATTCACCATTCACAATTCACTCTCCCCTTTTACCTTTTGCCCTTTGCCTTGATGTCTTACTGTCTACTACTTACTAACTACTCTCTACTATATATTGCTTGACTTTGCTGCCAATTGGTTATATAGTAGCGTATGCATGTGTACATCGAAAACTTGAGCAAACATGAAGGCAAAGAAGTGACTATCAAAGGGTGGCTCTACAACAAGCGTTCCAGTGGTAGTATCCGCTTCATACTTGTGCGCGATGGAACCGGCATCATACAGTCAGTCATTAGTAAAAATGAATCACAGGAGGAGCTCTTTGAGACAGCTGACAGAATAACCCAGGAATCATCTCTCATTCTTACTGGTGTAGTGAAAAAGGATAAAAGAGCACCTGGTGGTTACGAAATCATCGCCAAGAAGCTACTGATGATCCAGGAAGCGCAAGAGTATCCAATCACACCAAAGGAACATTCGGTCGAATACCTCATGCCGCTGAGACATCTGTGGCTCCGGTCGAAACAACAGAATGCTATCATGCGGATACGGCACGAACTTATCAAGGCGCTCCGCGATTTCTTTGACGACCGTGGTTTCATCTGTGCTGATTGTCCGATCCTGACACCAGCCGCAGTAGAAGGTACGACGACACTATTCGAGGTGAATTACTATGACCTGAAAGCGTATCTGAGTCAGAGTGGTCAGCTATACAATGAAGCAACTGCTGCAGCACTCGGAAAAGTCTACTGCTTTGGACCAACATTTCGCGCCGAGAAGTCAAAAACGCGTAGACACTTAACCGAATTCTGGATGCTAGAGCCTGAAGTAGCCTACATAGACCTTGATGGCATAATGGAACTCGCTGAGGACATGACTGTTTATGCGATCGAACGCGTTCTGGAAAAAAGAAAAAAAGAATTACAGACCCTTGAACGAGACCTGGTTAAATTAGAAAAAATCAAAAAACCATTTCCGCGCATTACATACAAAGAAGCAGTTACAATAGTACAGAAAAAAGAAAAAGGATTCAAAGAAGGCGATGACTTCGGCGCACCACACGAGACGATCATTTCAGAAAATTTCGATAAACCTGTCCTCGTGCATCACTATCCAGCATCGATCAAAGCCTTCTATATGAAACGCGATACGGAAGACGACACACTTTCACTCAGTGTCGACATGATCGGACCGGAAGGCATTGGTGAGCTCATTGGCGGCGGTCAACGTGAGGATGACTACGAAACACTCCTCACACATATCAAGAAACACAAGCTAACAGAAGATACGTATCGATGGTACCTTGATTTGCGCAAATACGGCACGTTCCCACACGGTGGTTTCGGTCTCGGCCTTGAACGTACTGTGGCATGGATCTGTGGTATCACGCACCTCAGGGAAACGATACCGTTCCCGAGAATGCTAGATCGGGTCTACCCATAACAAATAGTTGATAGATGTTAGATGAAAGTTGAGAGTGAAAAGACACTCTCCACTAACCCCTCTCATCTTTCAACTGTTCTGTGTAAATTTTTCCACATCTGGACAACGATTAATATTATTCAATTTTGTCCCTTGACAGATTAAATATTTTCATTATAATATCCTATGAACTTAAAAATATTTACATGCCCATCATGCCATGAGAAAATGGTCATCGGAGAGCTTAAATGCCCGAAATGTGATCTCAGGGTGAAAAAAGACTTTTCACCATGCGAGTTCTGCCAACTCCCTGAAGACGACTATGAATTCCTCAAGATATTCTTGAGGACCCAAGGCAGGATTACTGAAATAGAAAAAATACTCGGTGTCTCATACCCAACAATAAAGCAGAAGATTGAGAGACTGCTAACACAGCTCGACCTCTCTCCCGTTGAGGAAAAAGACCCCTTAAATGCGCTCGAAAAAGGTGAAATATCAGTTGATGAGGCTGTTGCCATACTGAAACAACGGAGGAAAAAATGAGGTATCAATTTCATAGAAGCAGTAGTGGAATTATCCTGATCGCTGTTGGTGCTCTCATCTGGCTCAGCAATCTCGGTGTCATACACATATGGTGGCGACGTGACTGGCCAGTACTACTGATTGTGATCGGACTATTAGCACTTTTCAAGAACATAATACACAAAAGGACTTAAGAGGGCTCGAAATGGCTTGAGAAGGCTACGATGGCAATAAGGCGATTATATAGCCTTCCGTAGCCCTCTTTCAGTCTTCTCTCAACCTTCTTTGCTCTTTTCACAGGAGGTTTCATGTCAGAAGAAAGAAAGAAAATCTTGAATATGGTCGCTGAGGGTAAGCTTACGCCAGAAGAGGCTGACCGATTGCTCGGCGCACTCAAGGAATCTCAGAAAAAGGCGCGATTCTTCCGCGTACGTGTGTATGATAGAAATAAACAAAAACAGAAGGTGAAGGTCGACATTCCTAAT
>DAOVBK010000195.1 GCA_030670605.1 Candidatus Stahliibacteriota bacterium | reverse complement strand
TGAACTTACCGAACAAGAGAAAGATCAGTTTGTTGATGAGTTAGTAGCACTGTATGGCAATGGTACGTAATAAGAACATTCCGAGTATGTGCGACAGTGCCATTTTTTACGTTGAACACAACGCAAAGGCTTCGCCAGAATTGGAGGTACGATGAAAACATTTATCATTTTAATAGGCTTGTGTGCAGTTGGTTTTGCCCAGAGACCTAATCATCATGATCCGCGCGCGATCATCGAAAAAGTCAAGATATACAGACTGACGCAGGAATTGGATTTAACAACAGAGCAAGCCCAGACATTTTTTCCCAAGCTTCATGAACTGGAAAAAATAGAAAAGGATTTCCATGAGCAGAAACTGGAGATGCTCCATGAATTAAAGGTGCTCGTTGTCGAAGACGGGAAAGAAGATGAGATCGTTATCATTGTTAATGAGTTTGAGGATGCGCAGCAGAAGAAGATGGAAGAGCACATGAGCAAACTGCATGATATGTGGATGGTCTTGACACCTGTGCAGAGAGCGAAGTTTCTCATATTTGAGGATGAATTCCATCGGGAAATCCGGGAAATGATAAAGGAAATAAAAAAGCACAGAATTGAGAAGCCATAGGCGCATACCGTAACGTGAGTACAAAAAAAGAGCCCGGTGGGAAAACCACGGGGCTCTTGTGTAATAGTACGAGTTACTACTCTTTTCCTGTGCGTTCGTTGTCATGCTTGAACATTGGCCAGTGTGAATTGGCAACCGTACCAGTACCGTGAATTGCATACAGGTTCTCGTCATATGAGCCTATATAGATCGTGCCATCATCAGCCATTGCCGGAGAAGAACGGATATCCAGGTTTGCATAGAAGTGCCAGAGCACGTAACCGCTTTCGGTCAGTGCATACAGATACCCATCATTCGACCCGATGTAAACGGTGCCATCAGAGCCAACCAGTGGTGAGGCAATGATGCCTTCTTCAGTTGCGTATGCCCAATCAAGGCTGCCATCAGGAGTCAGCGCGTACACTCTACTGTCAATTGAGCCTATGTAGATAGTGCCATTGGGTCCAATTGCCGGTGACCCGGTCACCATGTAACCTGTTGTGTAGCGCCACTTCTCTGAACCATTAATCGGGTCAAGTGCATAAATATTTTTGTCCCAGCAACCAAAATAGATCGTGCCATCACTGCCGATCGCCGGAGACGAGGTGATCTGGTCATTGAGACGGTGTTGCCAACGCTGGCTGCCGTTTGGGTTTACTGCATAGAACCATCCGTCAAATGAACCGAAGTATATTGTGCCGTCCGCACCAACAGCCGGTGAACAGGGTGTTTCATACCCGGGAGCATTGTGGAATTCCCAGTAAAGTGTGCCGTCAGGATGAAGTGCAGTAAGTGTGCCGGTTTTCGAGCCCACGTAGATTGTGCCATCTGATCCTATCGCCGGTGAGGAGTGAACCCAGTCGAACAGATCATAACGCCACTTTTCCGTACCGTCGGGGTCGATCGCATACAAATAGCTATCATAGGAACCAATGTATATCGTACCATCAGGTGCAATCGCTGGTGATGAAAATATCGTATCGCCTGTCGGGAAGGACCAGACCTCCTTACCGAGAAGCGAGTCATTGTACACAATAAAAGACACGGTATCTGAAAATGCCTCGTTGTCATTAATATCGATTGCAGATGCAAACACGCTGTGCTCTGAGCTGTCTTGCTGGATGGAATCGCTATTCCAATCATAGTAATAGGGTCGAACGTCGGCAGTGTGCATGAGTTCACCATCGAGGTATATATCAACGCTCTGAACGCCCTTGTTATCAGATGCACTTACCATTATTCTAACCACCCCACTTGCCACTGCACCTTCGGATGGGCTTGTGATACTGATGTCAGGAGGTTGCGTATCATCCTTACTACATGCTATCCAGGCAAACACGCAGATAAGAAATCCTATCACTAATTTCCTCATTATGCCTCCTTTTCTGACAATCTCCTCTTTAGTTAGCTTTGAGCGAAATAGCACACTCATGCCACTCATGAGTGCGTTACAAACCTCCACATGCTATTGTTTCTTAACCATCGCAATCAATGCCCTGAGGTCGCTGTTCATTTGCTCTGACAAACGGATCTCTTCGGTCACACTATTACTTCTTTTGCCGATGTCAGTTCTCGTTGCGACCTCCTTCAATGACATTGTATAGTCAATCTTCGTTGCGAACTTGGAAATACTTCCCACGATGATATAATCGGCGATCAAGTACTCGCCCACACTGTGTGCCTGGTCATCGGTGATGTCACGGCCATAGCCCTGGAAGACGATTCTTCCCCTAACCGCTGCTTTGCCGATAATCTTGAAATCCTGGCTGAACACGGAGATGATCTCGTAGAGTTCGTCCTGCGCGCGGTCACCGAGCTTTGCGTCATACGCCTGTGTGTTTTCTTCACGGAAAGGGAATACTGCAATCGCTTTGGTTACTTCACCGGCAGGGGTCTGCGGTCCGTATTCGAGGTTGAGATCATCGATGACGAGGTCAGTAAGATCGAGCTCACTGCTCGCGTAGTATACACCCTCAGACAGGTCGAGTATCAGGGAGAAGCCTTCGGTTTCTGCGATTTTGGCGACGCTTTCATTTATTTCCTTGAGTAAGGGTGTGATAAGAACATCGTTCTTTTGCTCGATTTTCCCACCGCTGCCAAAAACCTCGTCGAGAAATGTATTGTACTCATTGGTCAGTGTTTCTATTTCATCAAGCTTTCTGAGTCGCGCTTCTTCTGAAAGAACGAGTTTTTGTCCTTCGAGCTCATCTTTGAGGTTCTGTATATTCTGTTTGAGTACTGCAACAGAATCACGGTATAGTGCTACAAACTCATTAAACTCGACATTGGTGGCACGTGTCGCCTGATATTCCTCGAAGATCCGTTCTGAATCTACAAAGCCGATCTTAGTTTCTGCGGCGAAGAGCATGCACGCCACAATCAATAATGGTATGACTTTTCTTCTCATTGTTGCCTCACAAATGTGTACAATATGCTACTCCTACACGGCGGTCCATCTTAAAATATCCCGAAAGGATTGATCTGGAAATGTGCTTCCCAGCCTGGTTGAGCACGGTCAAATCCATAACCCATGTCAAAGCCGAGAAGACCCATGAGTGGAATTTCAATGCGTATGCCTGCACCAGCACCACGCGCGAGGTCATGAAAATTAACGTCTCTATACGAAGGGAACGCCTTTCCCGTATCATAAAAGACCAGAAATGCGAGCCCCTGTGACGCCTTCAGCTTTAGTTCAATATTGTTTATGTACAACGCGTTGCCGCCTGTATACTGTCCGTTTACTTCAGGCGTAAGGGAGCGGTCTGGATACCCGCGAACACCGTTCTCACCAACACCACCGACATAGAATCGTTTGTATAGAGGCACCTCATCCGCACCAGTCACGAAACCGGCTTTCATTCTCGCCATAATGACGAATTTCCAGAAGAGCGGGAAGTAGGTGCGCGCCTCGAACGTGAACCTGTTGTAATCAACATCCGCAAAGAGGAATTTCTTCGCAATCTCAGTACGTAACACAAAGTAGGTACCGCTCGATGGATTAAATATGTAGTCGCGCGAATCACGCGTCAACGTGAATAAGTTCGCCACGGTCCACTTCGGAATCGTGTCATTGTAGAGACTATATCCAGTCTCAGGCGGTACATAGGTACTTGAAATATCAAAGACTTGAGACCGCTCTACTCTGAGAACATAGCCAAATCTCGCATAGTCGAGGTAAAATGGTAGAGAAATGCGTCCGGCAAAACCGAGATCCCGCTTGGTGTAGTAATCCCAGAAGCGATTCGTATAGTAGATATCGATGCCGACACTTCTTCGCGTGTCAAACAAACGCGGCTCCGTGAAT
>DAOVBK010000254.1 GCA_030670605.1 Candidatus Stahliibacteriota bacterium | reverse complement strand
TGGAATCCGGTTCTGCCATTCGATCGTATGAGGATACAAGAGAAGTTTCTCATCGGCTAAATCATCGAACACCGCCATCTTCTTGCCGCCAACAACAACAAGCATTTGCTCTTTGAATGGATGCAACCAGGAAACAAATATGTGGCTCTTCACGCCGCTCGCAAAATCGAGGACGGTTAGCGTAACATCAGCAATGTCATTCTTCACGTAACCGCCACCTGTTGCATACACTGAATCCGGTTTTTCGTTGAGAAGAAACATAATCACCGAAATATCATGCGGTGCAAAACTCCACAGTATGTTCTCTTCAGTTCGTATTTTACCGATATTCAACCTGCGCGAATAGACGTACTTGATATTGCCGAGTTCACCATTTGTGATCACTTCTTTTAGCTTTTTGATTGCCGGATGATAACGCAGAATGTGTCCAACCATAAGGATTCGCTCTTCTTCACGTGCAAGTTTGACCAGTTCTTGAGCCTCATTGATCTGCAGCGCAAGTGGTTTTTCCACATAGACATGCTTATGTGCAAGAAGTGCCTGTTTTGCGAGGTCATAGTGCGTTGCCGCAGGAGTGGCAATCACAACCGCATCTATGCCTTTATCACTGAGCACACATTTGTAGTCTTTCTCTCGTTTGCTCTTCGGGTATTTGTCTGTATATGTTGCCAGACAATCTTCGTGGACATCACAAATCGTATGCAGGGCGCCGAGTGCGTGGAAGTTACGAATCAGGTTCTTGCCCCACGCTCCTGCTCCGATGACTGCGATTCTACACGACTGCTCGCTCTTTGGTCGAGAATGCAAGTACTCTGTGCCAAATTTCAGATTTACTGCCATAAACCCCCCTTATGGATTGTATGGACAACTCTTCTCACGCGCAGTTCCATAAAAACACTAACTCCGTGAGAAGAATTCCTTGATTGTTGTAATAACATAATCTACTTCCTCATCGCTCAAATCCTGCTGGATCGGCAATGATAGGACTTCCTGAGCTGCTTTTTCAGCCTCAGGGTAATCCCCTTCCCTGTAACCGAGGTACTCAAAAGCCTTTTGCTGGTGCAGTCCCACTGGATAGTGCACTGCTATACCAATACCTTTTTGCGTGAGGAACTCTCTCAATGCATCGCGTTTCCGTGTTCTGATCGTATACTGGTGATACACTGAAACATTGTGTGGATGTACATATGGAATCTGCACGATGTCCTTGAAAGCCGCATCGTACCGGTGTGCGATTTCGCGCCTTCTCTCATTCCATGTATCAAGATAGTTCAGCTTCACACTTAAGAATGCAGCCTGCATGGCATCGAGCCGGTCATTGTAGCCAAGGGAATCGTGGTAATATTTCTTGGCTGCACCGTGAACTCTCATAGCACGGAGCTTTTCAGCAAGTACATCATCACTGGTAAGGACCATTCCTGCATCACCGAGTGCACTCAAATTCTTTGTAGGAAAGAAACTGATGCATGCCGTTGCGCCAAACGTACCCACGTTCTTTCCTTTATATTGTGCACCGACAGCCTGCGCCATATCTTCCACCACGGCAATGTTGTGTTGTTCGGCAATAGCCACTATCTCGTCCATATCAGCAGATTGACCGTAGAGATGAACAGGCAGTATCACCTTTGTTTTACTCGAGATTCGGTCATTGATCATACTGTGGTCGATGTTCATTGTTTTCGGTTCTATGTCACAGAAAACCGGCTTCGCACCGAGCATAGCAATCACTTCTGCAGTTGCAACAAAGGTAAACGGCGTCGTAATGACCTCGTCACCGGTCTTTACACCGAGCGCTTTCAGAGAAAGCAACAGTGCATTGGTGCAATTTGAAACACCGATGGCATATTTTGTTCCGACATACGTGGCAATCTGTTCTTCGAATTGTTTCACATGCTGGCCAAGAATGAACTGATTACTGTCATATACGTTCTCGAATGCCTGCGAGAGTTCACTTTTCAATGGTTTGTGATGACGACTAAGGTCAATAAACGGCACTTTCATCCAATGCTCCTTTCTTAAATACTGTAATGTGGGCAGGCTACCGCCCTTGTCAGTCTGCACACTGTTGCGCTCAAATCACAATGCTCAGTGCTACTGACCGCTTTCGCGATTATGAGTAGCAATAAAGACAATCTAACACCAGCCAAATCATGATTCCTGCTGGCTACGTGCCAGCACATGGAATCATACGTAACGTTACTTCCTCCTGCTCAACAAAACGCCATGTTACGCTTTACCGCGTTTGTTGTACTTCGAGTAATACTTAAAGTAGTAGCTATAATAATAGCTTCCCCTTTCCCGAGGTACGCCATTCATAACAAGACCAACATTGTCTGGTTTTGACGCGAGAAGAATGTCCCGTGAGTATTCCAGTTCTTTCAGCCCTGTTTTTCCATATCTCACAGTGAGAACGACGCTGTCTGCAAATTTTGACAGAAATGCCGCATCAGCAAAGAGCAATACAGGAACACCATCAATAAGCACAAAATCGTATGTTTCTCTGAGAAGCTCGACAATTTTCGACATTTCTGCTGATTCTAAGAAGAGAAACGGATTCGAAGGTATTCTACCCGTCGGCAAGATGTCAATGAAGGCTCGCGGGCTGTGAACAACGCCTTCAATCTTCCGCGCGTTCCGTCTTGTCTGCAGACCTTTCCTCTCCTTAGACACCGTCTCATCTTCAAGCGGTACAATAACATCTTTGAGACTCGCCTTGTCTCTGAGAACATCAAATAGGCCAAATCTCGTTTTTACGTTTGCTACGTCGGTCAGATGTCCGCCACGCTTACGGAAATCTGTATCTGCGACGACAACCCAGTTACCTGATGCAGCAAGCGCAATCGCGAGATTCAACGTGATAAATGTCTTTCCCTCTTCAGGGCCAGGTGAGGTTATATAGATCACCTGCTTACCCTTTGCCGGTTCATCAATCCCGAGATTGAACGTGAGCTTCCGAAATGCCTCAAACTCGGGCGATGAAACATCATCGCCGATAATCCTTGTTGCACGAGGCTTCTGACCATGCTTTCGGTTATCCCATAATTTCAAGACGAAGGTGGGCAGTCCGAGTTT
>DAOVBK010000098.1 GCA_030670605.1 Candidatus Stahliibacteriota bacterium | reverse complement strand
CTAAAGTAAGACAGACAAGTCGATTCATAGCGCCTCCTTTTATTGGAAGTACACTTAGACTTAAGTCACTATCAAGTATCAATTCCATGTTCGCATGTTGACTTTCAGTCTGGGGCGTGTATAGTACTGCAATGAAGAACTCCCTGGCAATAGGTTTTCTCCTTATATCCTGTGCTGGTATGCAAGAACGCCTGGCACTCAAGGAGTGTACCTTTGCCTTTGTCTCAGTCAGGGCGTATGATTTCCGGTTTGATAGAATGAAGCTTGATTTCACAGTAAAGGCCAAGAATCCTAATCAGGTTGATGCTGTGCTTGACCGGCTCACGTATACACTCTATATCAATGAGCTAGACGTTTTTTCGGGCACAACAGGCGAGCAGGTGAAAATCCCCACTGGCAAATCAACCAATTTCGCAACAACAGTCACGCTCACGTATGCCAAAATCGGCCCGGCGTTGATTGAGGCAATCAAGCTGGAAAAAGCCCAGTATGAGCTCAAGGCACAGGTGCACATAGCAACGGTGCTGGGCGACCTCACCTATCCAGTCACAATCACATTCCCGGACAAGTAACGCTCTAGAAACCCTAAACCCTAAGGAAATCTCAAATCACAAACACCAGGTCCGCATGAAACTGGTCATTAGGTCGAGGTAAGGATGCTGGATGTCGTACTCGTATATCGTCGGTCGTAATCGTAAACATACGAATACGAGATACGAGCCGCTAGGACTATCGCCAGCGTCCACACCTTCAGGCCAGTTATGGGGTCAGACCCCTCTTGTTTCTTGGGGTCTGACCCCATGCACATCACATCGCACAAATATTGTGCAATCTCAACAAATTCTGTGCAGAGCAGCATTGTATTCCCATGAAATTTCGACGAATCTACCTGGCACACACCTTGCATAATAATCAGACGGAGGTCATTTATGAAGCACATCAACATACTTTACTTCATTCTCATCGTATCAAGCCTCGTGGTCCTTACGGGCTGCTGCTATGAAGGTGCAGATAACGAACCACCAGCAGTGCCGCGTGGACTTCGGTCTATCACCGGCGACACAGAAGTCATGCTCATTTGGTATGAGAATACAGAGCCTGACCTTGCCGGATACCGTATTTACCGCAGTCTTGCGCCAGAAGGCTACTATTATGAGATAGGTGAGACAAATCTTGATTACTTCCTCGATTTCGGCCTCGAAAACGGACAGACATATTTCTATGCCATTACTGCTTTTGATTGGGATGGCAATGAGAGTGAATTATCGTATGAACTGGTTTACGACACGCCACGTCCTGAAGGATATAATGAAAAGCTGTTTGACTGTTACTACTATCCTGATTATGCAGGTTGGAACTTCAGTGGCTATTCAGTGGTTGCATTTGACCATCCATCATGTGACTTCTACTATGGGTATGATGAAGTAAATGAAGCATCATACTTCTTCATTGGTCGCACTGGTGGCTTGATACAGGATTTCGGATATACTGAATCACTCGATGAGATCACCTATGCGCCAGACGGCGGTTGGTCTCCGACCGGCATTGTTGAGGTGATACTCGGACATACATATATCATCTGGACATGGGATAATCACTTTGCCAAGATTCGAGTTATCGGGATCAGCCCAGATCAGGCCGTCTTTGACTGGGCATATCAGATTGATCCTGGAAATCCCGAGTTGGTTCCGGGTCAATAAAGGAGGTTGCCATGAAGCGCCTTTTTCTGTTGTTTATATTAGCCGCCATACCACTCTTTGCACACAGTGCACAATTCATTTATTATGATTATGGGTACGGCTATGATGGATACTGGTATGATGAATACTGGCAGGATGACTACTGGTGTGACGGCTCCTGGGCTTATTATCCCCATGGATACTACTGCGTACGATTTGTCTGGTGGTATCCGTGGTGGTGGGATTGGTTCTGGTTGCGCTCTCACTGGTGTTATCACTTCTCGTGGGATTTCTTCTACTCTGGTTTCTACGTCGTATGGTATGACGGTGGTCATTGGTGGTATCGAGCTCGATACGGACGCTACGTACGACATAGACTACCGTATGCATATGGTGAGATACGGCGTCGGATGAAACAACGAGGTTACTACTTACCTGATAAACCACCGCGAGAGATAAACATACCGTACAGGGAACACGATGTGCAGAGACTCATGAAGCAGAAGGATCCAGAAATGTACGCGCGCCTTGAACAGGAGCAGAGAAGTGGAAATCTTGAGCGAATGAGAAAACAATATGTTACAAAAACGCAAAACGAGATTACCCGCAAGAACCAGGAATATGGCATAAAGCAAACGCAACAAATCTACACGCAGCCGACGACACAGTCACGTGCTGAACGTTCACATCCAGAGTACCAGGTTCGATCAAACAAACAACAAGTTGTGCATCAAGCACCCGCACAGACGCGCATTGTGAAAAAGAACAAAGGCAATACACGGGATAATAAACAGCCATCACGCTATAATGAGAATAGAGCCAAAGACAAAGAGGTGACGCCTAAGGAGAAATCAAAGACACCGGCAACGAAATCTACCAAGCCAAATGAAAGTCAAAAGGGCCAGCCAACTGAACGATACAAGAAAGCACCAGAGCGTCCGTACACACCACAAAAGACCGTGGAACGAGAAAAGAGCGACGGTCGCCACAAATACAAGAGGTAATCATGTTGGGCATTATTCTATGCACTGTGCTTGTGTCAACGCTTCCGAACGTTGATGTCTGGGTCGACAAAGAGGATGCAATATACTACCCTACTGAAAAGCTGAATGTGTTCTTCACCGTGGATAAAGCGTGCTACGTTGCTATCTACACTATCGAAGTGGGGGGAGGAGTCAGTCATCTCTTCCCCCTTGAGGGGGAAGATGGCTGGGTACAAGCCGGTATGGTCTATGAGCTGCCACCTCCAGATGCCGACTATGAGTATGTAATCTATGGTGAACCTGGTCTTGAAACGATTATTGCCGTTGCGTCGCAGCAGCGATTACCTGGATTGGATGATGAAGCACCAGATATCGTACGCACGGAAGTTGAGATCTATGTTGAGGAACCCGAACCTGCTACACTGCGCATTATCTCAACACCCCCGAAATGCCGCGTCTATATCTATTCAGTAATTGATGAAGAGGAAGAGTATGTCGGCATGGCACCGCTTACTGTCGGTGTGGAACCGGGTGAATACATTGTCACGGTCGAACGTTCTGGGTATCGTACGTTGACCCGCACGGTCTGGCTTGAGGTCGGTGAGCGAAGGCGGGTCTTTGTGAAGCTCAACCCGTATTGACATCATGCAGAATGTTCTTATAATTACGGGAGTGAATATGAAGAAAATGATCGTACTTCTCTGTTTTGCTAGTTTTCTCTTTGCCGTGAGAACGGTGCCGCGTTCAAGTGAAACAAGTGACACAAAATCTCCGACGAGAATAGAAGTCGTTCAGTCAACGAGCGACAAGAAAGATGATGATACAAAAAAGGACCGATTCCAGGATGCGGATTCAAATGGTGTTAATGACCAGCGTGAAGATGATTTTCGGAAGATAAAACTGCTTAGGACAAAACACAAACCGGCTGAACCCAGTACATCAAGGAACAAAACCAAAGACGTCGAGAAACCAAAGCAATCTTCAAAGAAGACGGTTCAACCGACAAAGACATCAGAAAGAAAATCTAGCGATACCCAGAAAAGTAGATAGCAGTCAGTAAGAACCCACGGTCAAAGTCAAGAAGCCTCAAAGTCGAGGGGTCACAGAACTGATTGGCAAAAGGTTAGGGATAGGAAGCTGGAAAATGTAACATCTCCAGCATCCTGACTTTGACCTCCATACGGTCTGTTAGAACAGCAGCCCGATACTCAGTTTCAGCAGTCGTGGTGAAGACTGAATTATTGCTTTTGCGACATGCGTGACGTTGAGATCATGGACGGTCTTTCCGCCAAGTATCTCCCTACCGATCTTGTACACTTCACCATACTCGTCGTCGTTTAGTTTCATGTAGAGGCTCCGTATCTGGAAATGAAGTGCAATTTCGTCAAGGATTTTATGTTTTATTTCTTTCACATAGGTATCTTTCTTGCCGTGTAGTCGTAAGACTGCGCTGCGTGCGGCAATCACGCCCGATTTGATGCCGTTGGCAATACCCGCACCACTCAGGGGGTCGGTGAACCGGGCTGCATCACCAACCAGAAAGAAATCCTTTCCAGAAAATCGTTCCAGTACGCGTGCCGGTACGCCTCCGAATATCTTTTCTTTGATGACTGCACCTGGAAATTCTTTGCGAATCCATTTTTTGAGCAGGGCATATGCCTTTTTCTTAGTTTTGTGTGGTGCTATACCCAAGCCAACATTGGCAGATGTGCGTGACTTCGGAAAGAGCCATGCATAGCCACCTGGTGCATACTCGTGACCAAAGATTACTCGTGCGTACTGCGGGTCAATATCGATTCCCTCAAGGACGTACCCCGCGCAGACCTCGATTCTATGCGGTCCGAGACGCGTGTCGATTCCCATCCATCTACCAACACGGGACGCAATTCCATCGGCTCCGATCAGGAAGTTGAAGGTGTAGTTCTTCTGTGTGTGGTCCTCGGAAACGATAACCGTATTATCCTGAATGCCAATCGCCTTTGCTTTCGTTCTTACAGTTGCGCCTTTGTCTTTGGCCATTTGTGCGAGTCCGGGGTCGAATCGAGTACGGTCTAATACCCAGCCAACATCAGGGTATGTGATCTTGAATTCATCGCCATCTGGTGCGCGGATAATGGAACCTGATAGAGACTGGCATATCCATTCCGGTTTGATATCAAGATAGCCATTGATTGTGCTTCTTGCCAGCGCTTCAGCGCACTGGACCGGTACACCGATGTTTTCATGTTCTTCAAGCAGCAGCACCGACGCTCCCTGTTCAGCAGCAGTCAATGCTGCAGCACTTCCAGCTGGTCCTGCACCGACAACAATAATATCATATTTATTATTCACGTTCTGTTTTCCTTTTTTTCTTGAGGTATGTGCGGCCCTTGAGACGCTCTGGCATGTAATCCTGTGGGACGTCTGCGCCAGGATAGTTGTGCGGATATTTGTAGTCTTTGCCATAGCCCAGTTTTTTCATGAGCGGTGTTGGCGCATTACGTATGTGCATGGGAACCGGTTCTGCAAGGGTCTTGAGCGCATCTTCTTGTGCTGTACTGTAAGCAAGGTATATGTCATTATTCTTGGGCGCCCCGGCAAGGTATACGACACATTCAGCGAGTGCCAGGTCTCCCTCTGGTCTGCCAATGAAGTGGACTGCGTCCTTTGCAGCAACAGCAAGGACCAGTGCTTGCGGATCAGCGGCACCGACATCCTCTACAGCAAAGCGCACGAGCCTGCGGGCAATGTAGAGCGGCTCTTCTCCTGCCTCAAGCATGCGTGCCAGCCAGTAGAGTCCGGCATCAGGGTCCGAGCCCCTCAAGGATTTGTGCAGTGCAGAGATGAGGTTGTAGTGTTCTTCGCCTGTTTTATCATATTTCAGTGCTTTTTTCTGGACAATGCTCTCCGCAGTTTTCAGATCAATGGTGCTGTTCTTTGATGCAAGACTGGAGAGTTCAAGGGCATTCAGGGCAACGCGTGCATCGCCGTCAGAGATATTCGCAATGAAATTGAGCGTCTCAGGTGTTATTTCATACTTTTTTGCAAGTCCTTTTTCAGTAGTGAGCGCCCGGTTGATGATCTGTTTCATATCGTCAAAAGAGAGCGGGTGAAGCATGTAGACCTTGACGCGTGAAAGAAGACTCGAGTTCAACTCAAATGACGGATTCTCGGTTGTTGCTCCGATCAAAATGATTGTTCCTTTTTCGACATAGGGCAGAAAGGCATCCTGTTGCGCCTTGTTGAAGCGGTGGATTTCATCGATGAATATTATCGTATCACGATTGTAGAGCTGTTTGCGCTGCTCTGCTTCCTGCATGAATTTTTTTATTTGTGCAATGCCACTTGTCGCCGCAGAAAATGTCACAAAGTCAGCAGAAAAGTGTTGCGCAAAGAGCCGAGCAATGGTCGTTTTGCCACTCCCGGGAGGCCCGAACAGAATCATCGAGAACAATCTGCCTGCTTCGATCTGCTTTCGAATTGGACATTCTGGTCCGAGAAGATGTGTCTGGCCGAGAATCTGGTCAAAATTCTGAGGTCTGATTCTATCG
>DAOVBK010000258.1 GCA_030670605.1 Candidatus Stahliibacteriota bacterium | reverse complement strand
TGCGATAACAGTCTGTGGGACTTTTTGAATTGTCGCATTATAATCCATGACAACATCATTATAGAATTGCCTGGCAAATGCAATTTTGTTCTCGGTGGCGGTTAATTCTTCTTGCAGTTTCAAGAAATTTTCATTTGCTTTCAACTGCGGATAGTTTTCGACAACGGCAAAGAGACTTTTCAATGTTTGTGTAAGCATGTTGTTTGCATCGGCTGCCTCTTTTGGACTCGTCGCTCCCATGGCGCGTGACCGCAGTGCGGTGACTTCTTCTAGAATTTGCTTTTCGTGTTTTGCATACCCTTTCACCGTCTCGACGAGATTGGGAATGAGGTCATACCTGCGTTTCAGCTGAACATCGATCTGTGCCCACCCGTTGTTAACGCGTGTCCTTTTGACAACAAGTCCATTGTAGATTGCAATGAACGCAATTACCAAGACAACAATAATTATTAATAAGATTAGCATTGTACCTCCATTACGCTATTGTATATAGATTTAAAAACTTGTCAAGTTGTTATTTTCCAAGGGTTTGCTTCCGCAAGATAGAGGATACGGGATACAAGATGCACGATGCAAGATACGATTGACCAGTAGGAAGTAAGCAGTAGACAGTTGGCAGTGAAAAAGGTAAAGGGCAAAGGGCAAAAGGCAAATGTGAATTGTGAATGGTGAATCGGGATGCACGATGCACGATACGACCGCCGTACTCGTTGTTCGTAAATCGTATTCGTGAGATAAATGAGTAATCACGAGTACGAACGACGAATCACCAGTACGATGTACTTTTGTCTTTTTCCTTTTTAACTTTTTTACTTGACAACGCTAGGAGTTGTAGTACAATTAAATATGCTCATTCTGCTCCTCCTCGGTCAGGTTGTGACGCGGACACAATCAAATGGTGTTTTTGCCACGAATATTCCGCAGATTCCTGGTAGCAGGGAAGCACAGGCACCTACATTCTTTGACAATTACGACGGCATTATTCGTCACTATTGTGCTATATACGGTGTTGATCCGGAACTCGTGAGGTTGGTTATTGAAAAGGAGTCCCAGTTCAATCCACGAGCAGTATCACGTAGCGGTGCAATTGGACTGATGCAGTTGATGCCTGAGACTGCCAAGGCACTCGGTGTTACGAATTCCTATAACCCGCGCGAAAATGTCATGGGCGGTGTCAAATTTTTGCGAAGACTGCTCGATATGTTCAACGGTGACATTGCACTGGCGCTCGCTGCATACCATGCAGGTCCCAATACCGTGAAACGACTCGGGCGTGTACCGGCAATACCTGAGACTGTTGACTATGTTGAATATATCATGTCGCGATATGGTAATGCCTATGAGACTGTCATTCAGTTCTCACTCACCCAGGAAGGCGCCCCCTTTCTTACAAACAGACCCAAGTAGTAACCAGGATATCAGAGTATCAGGACACCAGAGTATCAGAGAAATGCCAAATGCCAAATTCCAAATGTCAATTCAATCCCAAAACCAGAATGTCCAATTTCCTCTCTGAAGAGGGAGAGTCAATACCACATTTCCTCTCCCTAGGGAGGGAGAGGGCAAGGGTGAGGGTGTTTTGTTTCTTATCCATGGGCCATCAGCGATAGGCTATGTTGTGAGGGTGCTCATGTGTGATTAGGCTTTGGTTGAATTGTGATACAAAAAGCGTGTCACTAGTGGTGATGACGCGTGTGTCATTGCGAGCCCCGATTCATCGGGGCGTGGCAATCTCAAGATTTCAGACGAGATTGCTTCGTCACTTCGTTCCTCGCAATGACAATCACAAAATACGAGATACGCAATGCACCATTTACCATTCACAATTCACCATTCACTCTGTTACTCTTGGACTTTCTGACTTTTCGACCTTTGAAGTTGCCTTTTTCTTTGTACGTGCCACCGCCTTGACTTACCTTTCCATTTTACTATTATTAGCTGATGCGGTCACGTAGGAAAACAGAATTCATCCTGCAGACAAAGATTCTTCTACCACAACTAAAGAGAAATACTCTCAAACGCCCGCGCCTACTCAAGATGCTCAAAACCAACATAGATAAACGGCTTATCATGATCTCTGCAGGTGCAGGATATGGTAAGACAACACTCATCTCACAGTTTCTTTCCGAAACCGAAATCCCGTCAGGCTTCTATCTCCTGGAAAAAACAGATGGTGAGCTTACTGTGTTCTTTTCTTATCTCGTTGCGGCTCTGGAGAAGATCTGTCACGGATTTGGTCAAAGGACGAGAAACGTCCTGGCGACAGTCAAGAATCCAAAACATTATGTTGAACAAGTCGCAGGGACATTTATTAATGAGGTCACTGATGCTATTACGAATGACTTTATTATTGTCCTTGATGACTACCATGTGGTGATGCATTCCCGGTATGTCACACAAGCTATTGACTATTTACTTTCCCACGCACCTCCTTCTTTGCATATGATCGTTGCATCTCGCGAAAAAGCTAATCTGCGTCTTTCGAGATTGAAAGCGAAAAATGAGTGCCTCGAAATTTCGCACAAGGATCTACGATTTACTCGAGATGAGATCAGAGTGCTTTTCAGAGATATTCATTCAGTTCATATGAGCGATGAGCAATTACACACGATAACCGAGCAATCAGAAGGATGGGTTACCGCGCTTTTGTTGATGCTACAATCATCTCGGCAGACCTTCGATGATATGACAAAGATTTCCGGTGCATTATCCGCTATTGATGATTATGAAGAATGGCAAGAAGAATGTTTTAAGCTCTTTGCTCAGGAGATTTATGATCGTGAACCAAGTAAAGTGAAACGATTTATGGTTGGTGCTTCAATATTGGAATCTATGGATCAGCCGGCATGCACGTCAATCCTCGGGAGGCGTGATGGTTATAGAATGCTACAGACGCTTGAGAAGAGGAATTCTTTTCTTTCCAGGATGCCCGACAATAGTTACCGCTTTCACAATCTTTTCAGAGAGTTCTTGCTGTCAAAACTGACTGACA
>DAOVBK010000220.1 GCA_030670605.1 Candidatus Stahliibacteriota bacterium | reverse complement strand
GAGTATGATCATTCAAGATGCATTAGGCAAGTTGTCAGAGCGAGACCGGATGCTTCTGACGCTTGCCTATTACGAGGGGATGAGTCTTGCAGAGGTGGCTGAGGTTATGAGGCTCACTGAGAAGAACGTGAAGGTGTGCCTTTACCGGGCGCGGAAAAGATTGAGAAAAGAATTGAAAGGATATGAACATGAACTCTTGCCAGCATAGTGAGAAGATCCTGGAATACGTGCTTGGTCTCCTGCCCGAGCGGGAAAACGAGGAATTCAAGAAGCACCTGCAGAGTTGTGCTGTATGTCAGAGAGAGCTGCGAGTTGAAACGAACATCGAAAAAGAACTCGCCGTAGAACTGCAGCCAGGATACATTGAAGAGCGTGTGCATGTTAAGCTTGCGCTGCGTCAGACACTCCGTGTAGGGTTTTCCTGGCTCTATGCGTTGCGTATGGCTGCCTATGGTGTGACAGTAATGGTGCTTGCGCTCGTCCTGCCACCTATCATCCTACGATTCCCCTTTAGTCAGCAGTTAGATGTCACGACGTATTTCGACAGCTTCGCAACGATCGCACGTCGCATGCTTCCGTCAATCCAGCTGTCGTTCTTGATTGTTGGTTTGGGCGCGACGTTCATGATCGCGAGTGTGATTTATTCATTCGCATATTTGCGGAAGTAGGTTTGTGTGTTTTTTCAGCTACGGCAGTAGCGTCCAGGTGTACGTCTCGCCTTCGGGGATGTAGAACGTTTCCGGACCACACGTGTATTCTGCACTGTAGCACTCCTCAGCATAGCACTCATATGAGTAGCCGCCTTGAATTGTTGTTGTGAATGTTCCACCTGCGACCACAGTTCCTTTTTCCCAACCATCAACACATAACTGTGCCAGGCCGTTGCGCATTGACATTGCGTGATTATGTCCCATAATGCAGTGATGCTGACGAGATTGCAGATATTCCGGAGAACGATGGGCACGTGTGCTGCTTTGATCCTTTCCGCAACGGCGCAGACTGGCACAGTTACAGGGATTGTTACTGACGCAGCGACAGGAGAGCCGCTTGTCGGAGCAAATGTTCTTCTGCTGGAGACACAACTCGGTGCCGCTACTGATCACCGCGGTGAGTTTTCTATTATCAACGTACCGGTTGGTGCATGTTCGCTTGAGGCGAGTATGATCGGCTATGAACCAGTGAAAAAAATAGTCTCTGTAGAACAAGGCAAAGAGACTGTCATTATTTTTCCCCTCACGGTAACGGTCATTTCGCAACCTGGGGTTGTTGTGTCTGCAGAGCGGCTTATCGAAAAAACATCGGTGAGTGCGCAGTCAATGGATGGACCGAAGCTCCTCAAGGTCCACGGCGTCCTCGAAGACCCGATGCGATCAGTGCTTGCCATGCCCGGATTCTCTTCCGGCGGGGAGTTTGCAACATGGTTGTGCGTGAGAGGTGGTGCGCCGAATGAGAATCTGTGGTTACTCGATTGGGTACCAGTATACTGGCCATACCATTTTGGTGGTATGAAATCTGTTTTCAATACAGAAATGATTGAACATCTTGAATTGTACACAGGTGGTTTTCCGCCGAAATACGGCGACAAGTTATCATCAGTGATTAACATAACAACGAGAGAAGGATCGCGCGAAAAAATCAAGGGGAAAGGACTTCTCAGTTTGATTAATGCGCTTGCTCTTGTTGAAGGACCGTTGACGTCCAAAGGTTCATACATCATTTCGGCACGCAGGTCATACTATGACCTTGTCATAGGTGCTGCACCGGGCACGACGATTCCCTCCTTCTATGATGCACAGGCACGGTTTTCCTATGAACTCGCGCAGGGACAGGACCTGCATTTCAGCACATTGGTCTCGAGTGAAAAGGCACGGGTTGAATTTGAAGATCCTGAACCAGGACAACCGAGGCTCATTGAAGACTATTACTTTGTTACGTCATCGAGTGCAGAATGGAACTGGCTGGTCAATCCGAAATTCTACTCGATGTTTGCGGTTATTTTTCAATCGGCAAACCTGCAGATAGGAATGAATCAATGGTGGGTACACATGCTGGTCTATGAACCAGGAATACGGGAAGACCTAACGTGGGAGATGACAAATGCCCATACCCTGAAAGCTGGTTTTGAACTGAGGGCGCCGATCGTCGATTGGGAATCATTCATTCCCCTCAATGCTGCCGACATTGGTGCCTGGACTGATACGACACTACAGGGATCACGACAGGCAATCAAGGAGGATTTGTATCTTGGCGGTGTGTACGCTCAGGATAGCTGGGATATTACATCCCGACTATCGACAAATTTCGGTTTTCGCTATGATAATAACAGCCTCACCAAGAAAGCAACGGTATCGCCGCGTGCGTCATTCAGATTTGATGTCGATGTGCTGACTGCACTCAGGGCTGCATACGGGTACTATTATCAAATCCAAGAAATACATGAGATGGCAGAAAATCCTGACCTCAATGCAAAACGTGCCAAACACTACATTCTAGGGTTCGAGCGGATGGTGACCCCAGCTGTGAGAAGCTGGATCGAAGCGTACTACAAAGACTACGAGCATTTGCCAACGGTAGATACGGCAGGGCACTACACAAGTGAAGGCAATGGCTACGCTCGTGGAATCGAGTTCTTTGTACAAAAAAAAGGTGAACCTTTTTCAGGCTGGGTATCCTATTCACTTAGCTGGGCACAACGAAAAGAATATCTGGATAATTCCGTGCGGTGGTTTGATTATGACCAGCGGCACATAGTATCTGCTACAATCGATTACGCTTTTGCGGAGACATCGTATCTTGGATTGCAGTGGCGGTTCGCAACGGGCAAACCATATACACCCGTTGTTCTCGGTGTTCGAGATACATTGGGTAACTGGCGGCCTGTTAACGGAGAGAAGAACTCTGAACGTCTTTCTGATTTCCATCGTCTTGATATTTCACTCAACAAGGAATTTTCCTGGTTGGGGGTAAAGCCGGTTGTGTTCGTCAAGATACTCAATGCGTACAACCGCAAGAATCTCGTAGGATACACATATTCTTTTGATGAAGACGGAACACCTATTCCTGAACCGTACTATGGTATTTCGATAATTCCTACAATTGGTTTCAGTGTGGAGTTCTGAGTCGGAAAGAATGTGCGTTGTGTCGTACTTTGCGGCTAAACATCAGCCAACGTCTTAATCCCTATTAATATCCTCCGTATTCGGGGATTGCATCATCCCACATTGCTCGTTCGACATACACTTTGAACTTGTTTTTTTTCGCACTACACTCAGGACAAAGCCATTCGTCAGGTAATTCGTTGAAAGGTGTTCCTGGTTCAACCTCGTGATTAGTATCACCTTGTTCAGGATTATAAAGGTAATCGCAGCAGGTACACACCCACTTCTTCATCCTACCTCCTTGATTCTCTATGCTATTCTATATTGACAATTTCTATTTTGTCAAGGGGGAATGTGCGGTGATAAGGTAAAAGGTAAAAGGAATTTTCGTACTCGTACATCGTAGCTCGTACTCGTATCTGAAGGCATAGGTGAAT
>DAOVBK010000039.1 GCA_030670605.1 Candidatus Stahliibacteriota bacterium | reverse complement strand
AGGATGTTCTCATAGAAAAGTCGACGTTCATCAAGGATTTTGGTCAGCCTTGCAATGAAGTCGTCAATATCAAATGGCTTGGTCAGGAACTAATCAGCGCCAAGTTTCATTGCTTCAACTGCCCGTTCGATTGTACCATAGGCAGTCATAATAATGAAGGTTGTATCTGTCTCAAACTTCTTGAGTTCACGGAGCAAATCAATACCATCAATATCAGGCAGCTTCAGATCAAGTAGTGCGATTTCTACTTTTTCTTTTCTAAAAAACTGTATTGCCTCCCGGCCGCGCCGTACAAGATAAACAGAAATGCCAGCATCCTCAAGATTGCTCTTGAGCATTTCGCCGAAACTTGCTTTATCTTCGGTTATGAGAATCTCAGCCATGGTGTACGTTACTCAGCCTGCGCCTGCTCCACAGTGAATTTCTGCACCATTTCTTTCAGCTTGTTCGCCATGGAAACGAGTTCCTGACTTGAGGCTGAAAATTCCTCTGAGGCAGCTGACTGCTCTTGTATCGAAGCAAGTATTTGCTGAGCAGCAGTTGAGTTTTCCTCTGAAATGCCGTACGAAGACTCAATCTGCTTAATCATATTCGTGATTTCTTCTTCTTCTGTAGCAATGATATCTTTGATATTTTTGATTGCAGTATTGAGTTCAAGCACCTTATTTGAAATACCCTTGAGCACACCCGCAGTGATTTTTATTACCACACTACCATCCCTTATTGCTGTATTCACTTCTTCAGTACTCACTGCCACAGTCTGCAGAGACTCCACCATCTGTTTGATAATCTTGGCGATCTCAGAAGCCGAACCCTGTGAACTGTCAGCGAGCTTTTTGATCTCATCGGCGACTATCGAAAATCCCCTGCCGTACTCGCCAGCACGCGCTGCTTCAATTGACGCATTCAAAGCAAGTATGTTTATCTTCCCTGCAATCGCATCAATGGTGTTCACAATCTTGTTGATCGCAGAAGAAATATCCTGCAGCTGCGCCATGAGCGAACTAAGATTCTCGTACCGTTTACCGATAAGCTCGATATTGCTGATAACTGAATCGCTCTGTTCCATAGCACCTGCCGCACTCGTTGATACGCCGACAGAAAAATCCTCTATTTTCTTCACATTGTTCACGACTTCAAAGCTCACTTCGCTCAATGTCTTACCAGTTGTAATCGTCTTGTTCAAATCATCGTGTTGCTGGTCGATCTTGTCGGTCATAGTCTGTGTTGTCTGAACGATCTCGCTCGATGCCGACGCAATCTCTCCTGCGGTCGATGCAATCTGCTCACCAATACTACTCAGCTTATCTACAATTTCGTGAATTGCGCCGATAATTGCCGATTCTGTCTCGAGGAGCCGGTTCAGCCCCTTTGACAGGAAAGCGATTTCATCCTTTTCTTTATCATTGATACGCTGCGTGAGATCGCCTGCCTCAGCACAGGCAGTCACATAACGGATTCTCTGTAGTCGCCTCAGATTCTTGTCAAATTCCAGCACCAAAAAAAGTGCAACAAACGTAAAGAGTATTAGCTTAGTCGCTTCAAACCCGAGATGCGTTTCTGGATATTGTAGCCGCGTCCAAAAAACCATAACAATATACGTAACATCAACAAGGACGATACCGAAGAGCCCGTGTACCCTACCGAGCAAGAGCGCCGGCTGCAATACAATGTAGAAATATATCAGGAAAAATGGAATACGTGTCAGCGGACCAACACTACTCAGGGCGAGTGTAAGTATCAAGGTCGAAACGGTCGTTATCGCATAGGGAATAACCGGCGAAAGGACGCCTTTCCTTGATAGGAACGAAAGAAAATAAGCATAGAAAAATACAACGGCGATAATAATAAGCGATGACAGAGGAACAACAAGAAAATCGAAGATATTACCTAGTACGAGGATCACTGCGACAATTACGCACAGAACCATCGTCGCAGTCGCACTTCTTACACTAAAATTCTTCTCTTTTTCACGAATCTCTTGTTTTGAAATATCCATTATGACCTCTTTTTCCTGATGACTTCTCTCGTCTTTTTCATTGCACAAAACTCTCCACACATCGTGCAGGTCATATCTGAATGTGAACGTGCCCGCTTAAATATCTTTGTCGCCTTGGCTGGATCAGCAACGAGCGTGAGAACCTTGCTCCAATCCAGAGCATATCGTGCCTTGGAAACTCTCAGATCAATATCCCGTGCTCTCTTGTTGCCCCGTGCGATGTCTGCAGCATGGGCTGCCAGTTTCGAAGCAATAACGCCTTCCCTCACTTCTTCGACCGTCGGGAGCGCAAGATGCTCAGACGGCGTGACATAACACAAATAGTCTGCACCGTAATAGGCAGCGAGCGCACCACCGATCGCTGAAACAATATGATCGTGACCGGCACCGATATCAGTCACCAGAGGACCGAGTACATAGAACGGCGCACCATCGCAAATGCTTTTCTGCAACCGTATGTTCGCCTCAATCTCGTGGAGTGGAATGTGACCGGGACCTTCAACCATGACCGAGACATTTTCTGCGCGTGCCCATTTGACCAATTCACCAATAGCAATCAGTTCCTTAATCTGATAGCGGTCTGTTGCATCCGCAATCGAGCCGGGTCGCAAGCCATCGCCGAGGCTCAGCGTTGCATCATATTCCTTGGCGAGTTTGAGGAGACGGTCGTAGTATTCATAGAGAGGATTCTCACGTTTGTTGTATGCCATCCACTCAATCATCATGGAGCCGCCGCGGCTTACGACACCGCACACACGGCGCTTTTTGGGCAAACCCTCGATACTTTCACGCGTGACACCACAATGCACCGTCACAAAATCAACACCATCATCAAGATGTCGTTCAATGACGTCAAAAATCTCATCAACCGACGCCTGGATAAACGCACGATTCTTTTTTCCTGACTCAATTGCAACCTGGTAGATCGGCACGGTGCCGACCGGAACAGTCGAAGCACTGAGAATTCGTCTGCGTATGAGATTAATGTTACCACCGGTTGACAAATCCATGACCGTATCCGCGCCTGCATCGATAGCCACCTTCAGTTTCTTTAGCTCATGCGCAAGACGGGCAACATCAGGTGACGTACCGATGTTAGCATTGATTTTGACACGGGTTCCTTCTCCGATGGCAAGAGGTTTGATGCGGTGTTTTTTGTTTTTGACAAGTACAATACGTCCTGTTTTGATTCCATCTCTCAGGAAACGTTGCGACACACCCTCGTCTCTTGCGAGGCGCGCGAGCGGTTTCTGCATCACGTTTTCTCCACCGGGACACCGACTGACGTCTTCGGCACGGCAACCGATGCGAATGTGAGGATAAACGCCATTGCCCGTTCTTCATCCGGCGCCTCAAAGGTCAAAAGGTAATCTGGTTTGCCAAAAAGGGTCAAAAACTCCCGAATTTTGATGTCTTCGGGTGTTTCAAGCGATTTGATGATCTTGCGCAACGCATCAACCTTTCCGGGAATAACATCAAGTGTAGAAACAAAGATCATATACCTCCTTATTATCGTATTATACCCCGAAAGGTATTTTTGTCAATAATGCCCCCTGATGGGGGAAATCCCAAACTCTAAACCCTAAACTCTATAGACGCGGATTCACGCAAATCAACAGAAAGGAGCTTCTCGATGCGTCCTATCTGCGATAGGACTTACTCGAAGATTAATATCGTACTCGTGATTCGTGTATGGTATTCGTGACTCGCATATCGTAATCGTAGAAGACTTCCAAAGCCTAATGCCAAAAGCCCAAAGCCTGGAACACCCTCACCTCAGCCCTCTCCCTTCAAGGGAGAGGAATTGTGTAGGAACTGACACCTCAAAGGAGTCGCAACAACTAACGAACATTGGAGCTTTGGGTTTCTTGAGAGTTTGGGGTTTAGGATTTCACCCTGCGTGATGGTTGACACGTTGGATGAGATTTATACAATAATCCCGAAGGAGGATGTATGGAAAAGCTGATCGGTAAAATAACGCACTATTTTGGTAAAATCAATGTCGGCATAATCAAAATCGAAAATGGCGAATTGAATATCGGCGACACCCTACACATAAAAGGACACACATCAGATTTCACACAGCAGGTCAGTTCAATGCAGGTTGAGCATGATCAGATTCAAAAGGCAAAAAAGGGCGATGACATCGGCATAAAGTTAGACCAAAAAGTGCACGAGCATGATGAGGTTTATCTCGTCACGGACTAAGTGACCATCAGAGCATCAGCGAATCAGGAAGAGGGACATCAGGACATCAGATAATCAGGGAACAACACCTGGTCTCCAGGTGTCCTGATATTCACTACCTGATATTCTGATATACTGTCCTAGACTCTCATCCCTTTCTCAATAAACAGGTGTCTTTTGATTTTCTTTGTTGTGGTTTTCGGGAACTCTTCTTCCCTGATTTCGAATTCTGTTATTTTCTTGTAGTCAGGTAAATCCTCATTGACCTCATGTATTACATCTTTTATTATGCTGTTCACATCGTCTTCACTCAGCGTGATATCTCTTGCAATGCTGTATTGCTCAAGCAACTCATAGTCTGGAAAAACGAGCGCGCAGATTCTTTCTTTCTTGGTTTCCGGGTCGATACGCGGTATGGCGAGTACTTCACTCACCCACTGGCTTTTAATAATCTTCTCCTCGAGCTCTTCTGGATATATGTTCTTGCCGGTCTGCGTAACGATAAGGCTCTTCTTCCTTCCCGTTATGTATATGTACCCCTCATCATCAAGCCATCCCAAATCACCCGTGTAGAGCCAACCGTCTTTGAGTATCTCATCAGTGGCTTTCTGGTTCTTGTAGTAGCCAAGCATAATATTGGGGCCACGTACGATGATCTCGCCAATGCCGTTCTCATCAGGGTTGTGGATCTTAACCTCAACACCGGGAACGGTTACGCCAACTGATGCGACTTTAGGCTTCTCCAGAGGGCTTACTGAAATAACCGGCGCAGTCTCGGTTAGTCCATACCCCTGAATAATGGGAATTGCGAGAAGTTTCAAACCTTTTGCAACCTTTTCTGTTAGTGCCGCACCCCCCGCGCATGCAATCCTCAGATTGCCAAGTCCCATTTCTTTTCGCACCCGTGCAAAGAGTGGCTTGCGCAAGAATGTGACCACCGATCCAATACCGCTGATCGCACCAAATAAAACTTTCGTTGGCAGCGGTGCAGCAGCAACTTTGCGATGCACGGCACCAAGAAATTTCTCGAAGAGCAGCGGTACAGCAATCAGACACGTCACTTGCGCCTCTTTCATCGTCGCAAGAAGGTCCTTTGGTTTGAGACTCGGCGGGTAGTAGATCGCAGCACCCTTGTACAGTGGAAGAACGAAACCAGCCGTGCCCTCAAATGTATGATGCATGGGAATGATCGACACCAGGGTGTCCTTTTCAGTTACCTCGATTAGACCATCGACCGATTTCAAGTTCTCCAGTATGTTGTTATGACTCAACATCACTGCCTTTGAGGTTCCCGTTGTTCCTGAAGTGAAAAGAAGTACTGCCAGTGAATCAGGATCAATACCCTCAACTGGAACGTCTTTTTTCTCGGGAAGTTTGTGCAGAGTGTTCATTGGAATGACATGCTTGATCGTGCGTAATTCATGTTGCACCGCCTCAATCTTATCAAGATAGTTCTCTGAGCTTATGACACCCTTTGCATCACTTTCGCGCAAGATGTGCAAAATCTCTGCTTCTGACAGTAAACGATCTACTGGCACAACAACCAGTCCTGCCCGCACGATTCCGAGGTAACCGATTGCCCACTCTGGACGGTTCTCGCCAAACACGGCGAATTTGTCTCCCTTTTTGAGACCGAGACTCAGCAGGTAGTTTTTCACCTTGATCACTGCCGCCTTGAGTTGACGATACGTGTATTGTGTGTCCTCTTTCTTGAGAGCGAGCTTATCACCGAAATCCTCTGCTGCCCGCTCGAATACTTCGCCTAGATATTTGATATCTTTACTCATTTTTGCACCTCAACTGAATGATGTTGTCCTTACCCTTTTTTATGAGAATTGGTACGAGTTCACGAGCTGTGTGCTTCTCCCTCAGCATGAAAAACTCAAGCAGCATTGGCAGATTCACACCGCTGATCACGTTTAAATCCTGATGATCCTTCAGGATTGTATAACAGCTGATTGTACAACTACCGCCAGGTAGATCGAGGAATATTAAAGTATCTGCTTCTTTTCTTTCGTGAAGGACTTGTGTGATTCGCTCACATAACGTTTCGCAGGAAAAACCTTCATTGGAGACAATCTCTATATCAGGCTGTTCACCGACTATTTTTTCCGCGGTGGTAAGCATTGCCTCGGCAAATGTGCCGTGGCCGATAATTATTCCCCTGACCATAAAACCTATTCTATTTCCTCATCATAGTGTACGCTTGGCACTTGCATGTTAGCAAGAACTCTGCGCAGCTCAACATCATATTCTTTTGCCGGGTAAATACCACGCAGTGCCAGTAGATGGTTCATTGCTATCACCTCGGCAATAACCGAGACATTCTTGCCTGGTGTCAGCGGAATGATTACAGATGGTATGGCGATATCAAGGATTTTCTTTGTTTTCTTCTGTAAACCAGTGCGGTCATACTCACCCTTTACCTCATCCCACAGAACGAGTTCAACAATCGTTTCGATACGCTTTCTCAACCGCACTGCCTTAACGCCAAAAATCCTAAAAATATCCACAATGCCAACACCGCGTATCTCAATGTGATGCTTCAACTGTTTGCTTTTTTCTGCGCCATAGCCAATGAGGAGGTCTCCCCGCTGCACAATTTGAACCAGGTCATCAGCAACAAGGCGATGTCCTCGTTCGATAAGATCGAGTGCACATTCGCTTTTACCTGTACCTGGCTTGCCAATGAACAAAACACCAACACCGTAGATATCAACGAGCGTGCCCTGAATGCATTTTACCGGTGCGAGTTTGTATTCGAGGAATGCAGAAAGACTATGAATAAAGGGTGTGGTTGACAACGGTGTGCGTAGCACCGGCATTTTCCTCAGCTGTGCTTGTTTTAGGAATGTCTTATCAACACTCAAACCTTTGGCCACAATAATACACGGCGTTCCCAGTCTCACCACCTTTGCGATGTGTTTGTCACGGAGACTCCGTTTCAATGTCTTAAGATAAGATGCCTCGGTCTTGCCAATGATCATGATGCGGTCGCTCAAGAAGTATCCAGTGTACCCCGCAAGCGCAAGACCCGGTCGGAAGATATCGTACGTTGTTATCCTTCGCAGGGCGAGAAACTCTTTGCCAACAAGCACCTCAAGTTTTAGATGCTCTTTTTTCTCATCATACAGTGTTTTTACTGTTATGCTTTTCATGCCCGTCGCGTCTTCTGTGCTACCCTCTTTCTCTCACGGAATTTCTCCTCGTATTTCTTCAGTTGCCGTTCAGATTTCTTGACCACTTCATTGATGCCGACATAGATATCATGATTCTTCACTTTGCTCGTCATTGCAGAATGCTTGACCGCCAGGTTAAGCTCAACAACGCAAATAGATTTGTCTTTCTCCAGTATGAGGTCGCCATCAATGATGTGGTGGGAATACCTTTCAAGCTTCCCGAGCTTTTTTCGTGCATACCCTTCCAGGGTTTTGCTCAGCCGGAAGTTACGCGCTGCGATTTTTACAACCATATCGCCTCCTTCTCATGAAAGTATGGTCCGATTGGTGTTCATACAGCACAAAATTATAATCATCATCGTTTTTGTGTCAATGAACGGATATTCTTCCTTACCTTTCCTTCAAAAATAAAGGAACAAACTGCAATCCCTGCAGCTCCTGCCCTAAGTACCTTGCGGCAATTTTTGTCGGTAATGCCGCCAATACCGACCACCGGCAATCTCGTTGCTGCACAGATCGCTTTCAGAACAGATAACCCACACACCCGCGCGTCTGTTTTGGTACTCGTCGGGAAGACTGCTCCGACGCCGAGGTAATCAGCGCCCTGTTTTTCCGCTCTGCGAGCCTGTTGCAGTGTGTGTGCAGATACGCCGAGAATGGCGTGTTCACCCATTATCTGCCGTGCCTTGACAACAGATATATCTCGCTGACCGAGGTGGACACCATCAGCGCCACAGGCAAGAGCAATGTCAGCCCTATTGTTAATGATGAATTTGACCTCTGTGTTCTTAAGCGTACGACTGATGCGCATACCAATCCTATGAAATGTACGATCAGGCAGTTCTTGAGCCCGTAATTGTATCATCGTTGCGCCACAACGGACAAGGAGCGGAACGATCTGTTCGATTCTATACCGTGACGCGTAGCGCTCATCAATAATGACATACAGCCGCGGGTTAAATGTGCGCTGCATGTGCGCAATGAATGTTTTTTCAAGGTCATAGAGCTGGAACCGTATCATCTTCATCCGTGTGCCAGCCTGTTTGTCAGCAGACTTGCAGACCTCCTCGAGTATCCGGGCGGCTTCCTTGGCCCTAGCAAAATTGGCAAGAATGGTTGCCTGTGCTGATGCTCGTGCCGTAACATCAAATCGACTGGATCTGCCAATATCAGTACGGCTTGCCCGATATTTGACGAGTGACGGCACAGATAATGTTTTCTTGACCTCAAGGAAATCTCTTCTGAGGGTTCGGATGTGGGAAACTAATGCACGGTGCTCAAGTGTGAAGCGTGCAATATCTTCGAGGAATTTGAGGGATTCGCTCATGCGGTTCAGATTTACATCCGCGATACGCTCCCAGCTCACAATACATTATAGTGAAATCGAACAGGGGTGTCAAGAGAGCCCTGATAGGGTTCATTAGTCTGATTGTCCTATAGTCGTATTGTCTCATTGTCACATAGTACTTCTCGACTCTGGTGGCTGCGCCACCTTCGCTCGAAGAATAACCTCGTATTACTGTTCGAGTGAGCGCCATGCGCGAATCGAGAACCAATACCAAGGAACTTCTCGATGCGCTCTCTCGATTCCTCGAGATAGGTTCGCTTACTCAAAGAGTAACTCCCTCACCTCTCATTGACATTCGAGACTTTCAGCAGAGAGAGGATATTGCAAGGAACTTCTCGACTCACTTTGTTCGCTCGAAGAGTACGGTCATACTCGAGGAAAACGCCGCTGAAGGCTAAAGCCCAATGCCCAACACCTAAAGCCTGAATGTAGTGGCAGAGTTTACTCTGGACGCGAATTCTGCGGATTCAAAGGAACGCGGATTCACGCGAATCACAGCGGAGTATTCTTCTGCGGTTTCTGTGTTATGTGTAGTTTCTGTGTAATCTGTGTTTTAGGGTTTAGAGTTTAGAATTTGGGGTTTGATACCAAAAGGGGCCCGGTTACCCAGGCCCCTTTTGGTATCTTCTTTACTTATTCGTCAGTGCGTTCGACCTTCAAGGCTTTATCACCTTTAGGTGTTGACGTAATCTCAAACTTAACTCTATCGCCTTCTCTAAGGACCCGATAACCATCTCCCATAATGTCAGCATAGTGTACGAAAACATCACCGGACCCGTCTTCTTTCTCAATAAAACCAAAGCCTTTCTTACTATCGAACCACTTCACCTTACCGTAGATACCCAAATGTCCT
>DAOVBK010000106.1 GCA_030670605.1 Candidatus Stahliibacteriota bacterium | reverse complement strand
AAGAAGCAGCCGTGCCACGCCCATTGCCCATCCGAGCGCCGGTGCATCATGACCGCCCAATTCTTTCATCAAAAGGTCATACCGACCGCCAGCAAGAACCGTGTCCTGGGCACCGAGCAAATGATGTTTGAACTCAAACACCGTGCGTGTGTAATAGTCAAGACCGCGTACCAGTTTTTTGTTCTCTGTGTATGTAACAGCGAGTACATTCAAGTATTTTTTCACACTATCGTAATGTTCGGCGCAATCAGCACAGAGATGGTCGGTTATTTTCGGTGCATCATCAAAAATACGTGCACACGCTTCCTTCTTGCAATCAAAAATGCGCAAGAAATTTCTCTGTAGTCTCCGTTTGCAATCATCACACAATCCTGTATTATGGGTATCTAGATGTGTGAGTAGAACCTTTTTGTACTGCGCACGACACGCCGGACATCCAATTGAATTTATCTCAATGCTGACATTTTCCGCACCGACCGAATCGAGGAATTTCTGGCCCTGTTCGATCATCTCCGCATCGTACAGAGGTTCACCCTCACCAATGAGTTCAACACCGATTTGTAAAAATTCCCGGTACCGTCCTTTCTGTGGCTTTTCTTTCCGGTACATCGGTTCACTATACATGAGTCGGGCTGGTATTGGTATCTTGTTTTCGATCAATGCCCGCAATACAGAGGCAGTCCCTTCAGGTCTTAGTTCATAGACTTTCTTGCCGACTTCGAAGGTGTATGTTTCTTTTTCGACAATATCAGTGTGTTCACCAATAGATCGCGTAAAAAGCTCTGCGAACTCAAATGTTGGCGTAATGATCTCACGGTATCCTTGTTTCTGGAAAAAGGAGCGCCCAGCTTCACACACAACACGCATGCGCTCCAGTTCCCTACCAAATATGTCACGCGTACCTTTAGGTTTTTGATATTTCACGGTACCGCCCATGCATTTTCAAAAACAGATATGCTGCGAGTAGTCCAAGAGCGCCCGCTGCCATATCGAATAGCTCAAAACTGCGACCAGGGCTCGCAAGTTGTACGATTTCTCCTATGGTAATGACCATACATCCGAGCAGAAAGAATACGCGCAGATGGAAAAGCCGATATTCAAGCACGCCAAGGATAAAGAAAACTGCGAAATGGTACACCTTATCAATGGGGGCATCTGTTATGTGCGGCGCGTCGAGAGACGGATACCCCATGACAATGAGTATGACAATGATCCAGAAAACGAGCAGAATTATCTGTACGCTTTTTTTCATTCCTCTTCCCACTTTCTGATCGTCGTAATAATCTCTTCCTGATTCTTGCATGTGAAAAGCTCATTCCTGAGGCTTTCGTCATTGAGAAGACGGAGACTCTGAGCAAGAATCGATGCATAGTCGTCTGAACGGGCAAGCAGATGCAGCATCACGATTCTCACGGGTACGCGGTCAAAGCTTTCCATGTCCATACCGTTCTTGCTCAACCCGATGATGACTTCGGTTTTCCTCTTGCCGTCGATAACAACTCTCGGCACTGCGACACCCTTGCCAAGAACCGTCGACATGAGCGACTCCCGAGCCATCATATCGTCCAAGAGCGTGCCGTGTTTTCGCTCATCGCTCAGTGAGAGCATCTTCACCAATGCCTGTCTGAGGTCTTGGGCGTCGAGACCTAGAACGATTTTCTTTTTGTCGAGGTAATCAGCAAGCACCGATACTACTCTTCAATGCGGTCAAAGGTTTCTTTTGCTTCGCCACATTCCGGGCAACCCCAGTGGTCCGGCAATTCTTTGAATGGTCTTCCTGGTTCAATGCCTGATTCTGGGTCGCCCTTTTGGGGATCATAAATGTATTGACATGTGAAGCATCGATATCGTTCCATACTGCTCCTTTACTTCTCGGATGGTTCCCCTAATCGACAGAATACATCAAGAACGAAATCGATGAGCTGTTCCATCCCTTGTATCAGATCTTGGTCGCTGATGAATTTCGTAAATTCCTCGCCGCCGCCAACAATGTCTGAAACGAGCAAGAAGGATGCTGCCTCCTTGTTTGCCCTATTGGCAAGATAGTATATGAGACTCGTCTCCATTTCGACCGCGGTCACTCCCTTTTTGCGCAAGGAATCAACGTAATCAGGAAATGGATTGTAAAAGACGTCAACACTTGCCACACCGGCAAAGTGAACATCCAGTCTTTTTTCCTGAGCGACATCGTAGGCTGTTTTCAGAATTTCAAATGTGGCAAATGGCGCAAGTGGTTCTGCATGCGCATACGTTCGCGTTGTGCCATCATACGGTACCGCAGCAACTGCGGCCACAATATCACACGGGTTAACATTCAAGCCGATGCCACCACACGTACCGATCCGGATGAATCGCTGAACATCGAGCTGTAAAAGCTCTTCAACAACAATCGCTGCTGACGGACATCCCATGCCGGTTGTCTGCACTGAGACCGTTTTATCTTTATATATTCCCGTGTATCCGAGTAGTCCTCGATTATCATTCACGCATCGAGTATTATCAAAAATCGTGCTGATCTTCTCTGCCCTACCCGGGTCTCCTACAAGGAGTACGGTTGGTGCATAATCATGTTTCTCAGCTTTAAGATGGATAGGCATTTATTCTCCCTGGGCGATCTCTTTGGGTTCAGTGTCACAGAGTTCCTTTATGTACTGTTGCAGCGAATCGCTACGCTCTTGGAAAGCTGCCATATACTTCTTCTTGACCGATGGCGCACGCGGGATCTTGACCTTGAGCGGATTAATCGGTACACCGTTTTTGTGCATCTCAAAATGAAGATGGGGTCCGGTGGAGAGTCCTGTTGAACCAACATAACCGATGAGCTCACCCATTTTCACTCGTTTACCTTTGTACAATCCCTTGGCAAAGCGTGAAAGATGTCCGTACCGCGTCTTGAAGTTATTCTTATGACGTATCTCGACCAGATTTCCGTACCCGCCTTTCCATCCTTTGTACGTCACAGTACCGTTACCGATTGATGATACCGGCGCGCCAACCGGCGCAACATAATCAAGACCATGATGTGGACGCCAGACCTTTAGAATCGGGTGATACCGCCTCTTGGAAAAATAAGAACTAATGTATGAGAAACGCAGCGGCGACTTGAGCAATGATTTCCGTAAAGATTCACCTTTGAGATTGTAGTAATCCTCACGTCCATCAGGGTCTCTGTAGGATATGCCAACATAATCACCTACCTCACCTTTGTAGTATGCTGCAATGATATTCTGATAGCCGACAAACTGCGAATCGCAGAATGTTTTTTCAAAAAGGATGTAAAAAGAATCTGCTTTACGGGTGTCAGTTACGAAATCAATCTCCCATGCGAAAACATCGACGAAGCGGTAGACAAGATTGGGGGTCTCTCCTTGTTCGAGCATCGACTCATAGAGTGTTGAAGTGATTTCGCCTCTCAGCAAACATAGTGTCGTGTCTATGTACGGCAACTTCATGGCGACTGCATAGTGATGTTGATTGTTCATGACGTAGTACTCTGACGTCCGGCTCTGATGATACATGAGTTCGATAAAGGTGTCGTTCTTCGTGTGAATTTCAATTGAATCTCCTGGCAGACATTTCCGGAAAGGGAAACCTCCCTTGCTCAGGGCATCGATTATTGCCGTTGTTGTTGGTCGTGGTACAATAGTGTTGAGGATAAGCTCGAGGTTCTCGCCTTTCTTAACAATGTGGTGTTTCATGGCAAGCATAGAAACATCACGATCCTGTTTCTGTGCGCCACATGCTACCAGAATACAGATAAAAATCAGTAAAAACTTATAGATGCTCTCGTGTATAGGCTTTAATCCAATCATGGTAGACCCTATTCTTGTAGGCTAGTGAATAGCCCTCAACAGTCAATTTACCAACGTCTTTAAGTGAACCGAGTATTGTCTGGAGGTCTGAAAATCCCCAGACATCAAATTCAAGCTGAAGATAGCGTTTCTTGAACCGCGAAGCAATGTTCCCCGAGAAACCGAGATTATTCACCATCCGTCTCAAGTCCTTGACGCGTAACCTGGTCGTTACTGCGCAGTGCAGATGTAAGTAATTCACGATGAGCGACCAGTTGAAATTCGGGAAGAGCGATACGACCCCTTTACGGTTCTGCTTGCTCCACAGAAGACGGGATAATTTGATATCATTCTCTGACTGTGGATTGTTCATTATTGCATGAATTTCCCTGTACTTCAATCGCTTGATATTCTCAAAATAGTGATCAATGACCTGCCAGTCTTCGTTGAGCAGAATGCGCGGCACGTCAACAACATATTCATCTATTTTGTACACCTCAGCATACCTAACGCCTGGTGTCTTATGTATGGTTCTGTATGTGTCACGCAGGTTCTGTGTGTAGAACAAAAGCGACATGTCCGGGCATATTCCTGCTGGGATCGTTATGTTCTCAACGATTTCCTCGAGATGTGTAACGGCTGCTTCGGGCTTGAAGTGCGGCGTGGTTTCACAGGCAAGGCATCCCCAGTACCACTTGCCACCCAGAACCCCTGGTACAAAAAGCTTCATGCCATACCCGTCAATAAAGCCTGCTTCTTCAAAGTTATGTATGCGTAGCTGTACCTCTTGCTCTGTGATCTGAAATTTTGCGAGGACTTCCTCAATGGGAATGCCACCATGTTGTTCGAGGAGCCGAATGAGCTTGAGATCAATGGGGTCAATGATCACGTAAGGATTATAGAGTGAATTGCGAAAATGTCAAGGGAATTTTGGGGTCAGACCCCGAAATGGCGGGGCTTAGGGAACAGGGAGCGTATTCGTGCTTCGTAGGTCGTATTCGTTATACGCAGAGAACACAGAATTATCGCAGAGACCGCTGAAGACCTACTTGGTTGTATGGTTGGATAGCTGGATTGTTTAATGGTTAACAACTATATAGCAATCTAACCATAGAACCATTTAACTATGCGTCTATCGTAGATTGGGAATGGTGAATTGTGAATCGGTTAGGGTTTAGAGTTTAGGGTTTGGGGTTTAGGGTTTGGGGTTTCCCACGCAGTGGGTCACTTTCCGATACAGAATTCTTCGAAGATTTTGTCGAGGATATCTTTGCGCTTGACCTGACCGGTCAGTTCACCAACGACCTGCAATGCAGCGTGAAGTTCAAAGGCAATGGTCTCTGGTGATGGCGCACTGAGGCTCTTGATCACATAACCTCTCACCCGTGTGATGGCATCAATGTGTCGCTGCCTCGTCAAAAGCGCCTGATTGCTCTTGAGCTGCGGTGCAAGAACTGACTTCATTTTTTCCATCAATACATCCATATGCATACCAGTTTTTGCAGATAGTTTTACTGAATCACTTAATATACTACTTTCATCAAGATTCAGGTTCAGATCAATCTTGTTCACAATCAGTAATCTCGTCTTTTGTTTGGTCAGATTGTGCAAGAAGATATCTTCTTCATTTATTGCTTCTGTACCGTCAAACATAAGCAGGATCACGTCTGCCCCCTCTACGAGTTTGAGCGCCTGGTTCTGCGCGAGCCGGTCTGGACCTTGTGCCTTGTTCAAAAATCCGGCTGAATCAATGAGCCAAATATGCAACCCGGCAAAATTAAGGTGGTCTTCAATATAATCCCGTGTTGTGCCTGGCGCTTCATGAATGAGCGCCCGGTCATAGCCAAGAATGCGGTTGAACAGTGTTGATTTGCCGACATTCACCCGTCCCATGATCAAGACCTTGTATCCTTCTTTGATCTTCACACCGACTTCAGCACCTTTGAGCAGCTCGTCGCATCGTGCAACAATATCTCTTTGCATCTGTTCGAGTACCGCTTTGTTGGTTTGCACATCCTCTTCATCGGGGAAATCAATGTCTGCTTCAACGAGCGACAAGAGATCAACGATCATTGACCTCAGTGCATAGATCTCCTGTGATAGTTTCCCCTCATACTGGCTGATCGCGAGTCTCCGTGCCTCATCACATTGCGCATACACAGTATCAAGTACT
>DAOVBK010000001.1 GCA_030670605.1 Candidatus Stahliibacteriota bacterium | reverse complement strand
AGGGTGCTGGAAATATGAAATATGACGCTCAGGATGTGGCATCAATCCCAAAACCCGGCCAGACGGATCAGTGATGCCTGCAATATTCATGAATGAACCATTCGGATTACACGGGTAGCCAGCTTCGTTACCCTGTTTATCAACATACCGAAAGATGATATGCCGCTCAATCTTTTTCTCAACATCCTCATCCTTGACAACGAATTTACCTTCGGCATGGGCAACTGGCAGGGTAATAACTGATTTGCTATTCTTTGTGAAAACAGAACGGCCGCTGTTTACTTTCAAATACACCCACCGGTCCTCAAACCGTTCTGAATCGTTCGCGACGAGACTGACTGATTGTTCCTCAAAATAGTTGTCAAACGCAGGGAGGATACCGGCCTTAACGAGTACCTGAAATCCATTGCAAATCCCTATTATGAGTTTGTCTTTCTGGATAAAATCTGTGAACTTGTCCTGCAACATGTATTTGATTTCATTTGCAAGTATTTTCCCCGCGGCAATGTCATCTCCATAAGTGAATCCACCAGGAACTGCAATAATCTGGTACTTTGAAATATCTGTAGTTTCTATTTCGTCAATGTACACGCGTTCCGCATCGCCACCAGCAACTGTAAAAGCGTATGCTGTTTCAACATCACAATTTGTACCAGCGGCTCTCACAACGAGTACTTTCGGTTTCATTGATGTCTTATTGTTTGCGGAAGTTTACTTGAGTACTACTTTCTTTCCGTCAGCAGCTGCCTCGATCCCAACGCGCGGGTACTTCCTTTTCATCTTCCTGACCATACTATCGATGAACTGATCATCATAGCCATGGTCATGATGAGTAAAGTAAACCATTTTGACGCCTGCATCCTTCACGAGCTTCATGACTTGCGAGTAGGTTGAGTGTCCCCAGCCAATTCTCTTGTCGTATATTTCGTCAGTATATTGTGCATCATGAATGCAAAAATCCGCACCCTTAATAAATTCAACAAAACCTTCGTAGGGTGTGTTACCGTTTTTCGCATACAGCTCATTATCGGTCAGAAGAACAAAACTGCGCTTGCCCTCACTCAACTTAAGCCCGAGTGTGTAGTCAGGATGATTATTGACAATTGTCTGGATGGTAATCCCGGCAATGGTGTTTCTCTTTTGTAGTTCGTGAAATGAAATCTCTGCAGGAAGATTGTTCATTTCTACCGGGAAATACGGTCTTGTCATCTGGTACGACAGAGCTTTTCGTGCAGTAGATTCCTTCTTAGACCCATATATCTTGATAGTGTTGTTCTTGAAAAATATCGGCGTAAAGAATGGAAATCCTTGGATGTGGTCCCAGTGATAGTGGGTAAATATGAGATGTATTTTCTCTTTTTTATTCTGCAAAAGGTAAACACCCAATTCTCTGATACCGGTGCCCGCGTCAATGACCAACACGTCATCATATTTCGATTCCACGTAGAGACATGTGGTGTTACCACCATACTTTTTTGTACCCTTGTTTGCAACTGGTATCGAGCCTCTTGTTCCATAGAATCTAATAATCATTTATTCCTTTTCCTTTGATTCTTGAGACATACGGCAATTACCCTCAAAGAAAACGCCTTGTTCAACAATGAGCCCCTTGCACATGACATCACCAAGCATTTGGGCGCTGCTCTGGAACTCAATCAGTTCCTCCGCAGTGATGTTTCCTTCAATCCTGCCGCCAATGATTGCTGACTTGCAGTGTATATCACCCTGCACAGTAGCATCTTTGCCGATGATGAGGCTATCCTTGACGCTTACACTGCCTTTTACCGAGCCATCTATCTTCGTCGAGCCTTTTACGTTGATATCGCCATTGATTACTGTCTGCTTGCCAACCACGCTGTCAATCTGTCCTTCATTCGCCATGAACCCTCCTCATGTGGTTCCTGAAGAATATAGTGGAATTATACATATAATCGTATTTGTGTCAATAATCAACTTTCACAAAATAGCGCCAACGGGATTTGAACCCGTGATCTTCGCCTTGAGAGGGCGGTGTCCTAGTCCACTAGACGATGGCGCCGTGGCCTATTATAGGCAAGAACATCTATGTGTCAACCATTTTCCCGTATTTCCTACTACACTGCTGATGGTATGTAGCATGGAACGCATAGAATGATTGAATAGTCTGTGCTTTACAATGTGTTGATTCTTACTATAATGTGTGCGTGAAGCTGTCTGTTATCGTTCCGGTCTACAATGAGGTCGACAATATCAAGCAGGTGCTCAACGCAGTTCAGAAAGTCCACATATCAAAAGAGATCATTGTTGTTGACGACTGCTCGCAGGACGGAACGACACGCGTCTTGAGCAAATGTTCAGACATAAAGACCCTGTTTCACAATAGAAATAAAGGCAAAGGTGCTGCTATTCGTTCGGGGCTTACAATGACGTCGGGAGACTATATCATCATCCAAGATGCAGACCTTGAATACTCACCAGAGCAGTACCAATCTTTGCTGGAGCCATTGGAAACCAAACAAACGCGTGTTGTCTATGGTTCACGTATTTTGGGGAAGGGGACATTCATACCGTCAAGCTACTATGCCAACAGATTTCTTACACTCCTCACCAATGTACTCTTCTGCAGTCATCTTACTGATATTGAGACGTGCTACAAAGTGATCGACACCACGCTTATCAAGAGTCTCAACCTTGTGTCATCGCGGTTTGAAATCGAACCAGAGATAACCTGCAAACTCCTCAAGAAAAAGGAGAAAATCGTTGAGCTGCCGATCACCTATCAGGGGCGGAAAGAAGGTAAGAAAATTGGCGTCAAGGACGGCATTCAGGCGATTTGGAACATCGTCAAGTGGAAGTTCAAACAATGAAGGTTCTCATTGTCGTTACAGCATATCCGCGGGATAAGGGTGATGTCATCACACCCTGGCTTGTGGAACTCATCCAGAGGCTCCAGAAAAGAGGCATACACGTCTCTGTGTTTACATCTTCTTACAAAGGTTTAGGTAATCAGATGCTCAATGGCGTTAAAATCTACCGGTTTCGCTATTTCCTAAAACAATATGAACGGTTAACACATGAAGAGACTGCTGTGGATAGGATCAAACGCGGCCCGCTCAATTTGATACTTGCAGTCTTCTATATTTTGTTTGGAACACTAAGTATTGTACGTTTGGTCAAGAAAGAACGTTTTGACATAATCCATATTCACTGGCCATTCCCACACATCCTCTTTGGTGTTTTCGCAAAAAGTGCTGGCCAGGTACGTCTCTTTACTACTTTCTATGGAGTAGAAATCCGGTGGCTTAAACAAAAATTCCCTTTTCTTGTCCGACCATTTTCTTTCTTCATCAACAAGGCGGATACGATTACCGCAATATCAACACATACGGCACGGGAATTAGACACCATTACCCCTAAAAGAGTTGAAATCGTGCCCTTTAGTGCGGCAGTAGGATCAAGCGTGGGCACAATCACTGACGGTAAGAAAATTGTCTTTGTCGGACGACTGGTCGAACGCAAAGGCGTCAAGTACTTGATAGAAGCGATGGCACAAGCTAAAGAAAAAATCCCGCACAAACTCGTTATCATTGGTGATGGACCGGAGCGTGCGAACTTGGAACAACAGGTTCATGCGCTTCATCTCGAAGACAGCGTTATGTTCACCGGCCGGGTCTCAGATGAAGAATTGCGCGATCACTATCAGACGTGTAGCTTCTTTGTCTTGCCCGCGGTCTATGATGCAAAAGGTGATATAGAAGGACTCGGTGTTGTTTTGATTGAGGCAATGTCATACTCAAAGCCGGCTATCGCTTCTAATGCCGGCGGGATTACTGATGTGGTCACAGATGAAGACAATGGCTTTCTTGTACCACCTGGTGACGTACCCGCACTTGCCAAGGCAATAGAGAAACTGGCAACAGATAACACTATGCGGGAACGGATGGGAATGCGAGCCAAACAAGTCGTTGACGAGAAGTTCAGTTGGAATAGAATTACCAATCAATTGATATCACTCTATGAACGGAAATAACAATACAGACCAAGTGGACACACATATGAATGAGCCTGTCATGAAACAGATTATCGAGGCTCTCTTGATTGCCACGGATGTGCCGCTCAGCATTCCAAAGATTGTCGAGCTCACTGGAGCTACAACCGGCGATATTACGAAATACATTCATGAACTCAATCAAGAGTACGCTACATCGCACAGGGCGTTTGAGATCAAAGAAATCGCTGGTGGCTATCAAATCTACACGCTTCCCCCGTTTGCTGACTGGGTGGGTGGTCTGCATGACCGTAAGAGTAGGCTATCAAAGGCAGCACTAGAGACAATTGCGATAATCGCGTACCATCAACCCATAACACGACCAGAGATCGAGAAGTTACGCGGTGTGGACTCAAGCTCAGTCCTTGATACATTGCTACAAAAAGGCCTAGTCAAAACGGTTGGCAGATTGCCGGTACCGGGAAGACCAATAAAATATGCCACAACAAAGGAGTTCTTGCGCTACTTTGGCATCAAGGACATCAGCGATCTGCCGCGTGAAGAAGATTTCGGCGAACGTGTCGCACACACAATGGGTGAACAAGAAGCACGGCCTGTAGAATCAGAGAAAAACGAAGAAAACAAAGCCAATGAGGGAGAGGAACAGTCGTCAACTGATGTAAATGATACTGTGTAGTTGTTCGTATCAGTTCGTGTGAAATGGCAGAAATCAAAAAAGAAGTAAAGCAGTTTCTCCATACATACCATGTTCGGATTATCGGCTTTTGCAGTGTACCCAATAACGTTACACCCCTCGAAATAGAGAAATTACCCCGTGCAATAGTCTTTGGCATACCACTATCAAAATCAGTTTTGGAAACAGTTACAGACCGTCCGAGCCTCATCTATAAACACCATTACAAAACAGTGAACTGGATTCTCGATCAAACTGCCTTTCACCTCGTTCGATTCATCGAGGAGAAAGGGGAAAAAGCAATCGCAATACCTGCGTCGCAAACAATTGACTGGCAAAACCAGCGGGGCCACATTTCACACAAGACCCTCGCACAGACAGCGGGTCTCGGACATATCGGCAGAAGCGGCTTGCTTGTCCATCCGACGTATGGAGCACGGGTACGGTATGTCTCTATCCTCACTGACCTACGCTTTGAACCAGATGTGCCGGTTAAGACTGATTGCGGCACCTGCACCAAGTGTATCAACGTCTGCCCAGCCCACGCGATCACTGAACAGGGGGTGGATGTGCACCGGTGTTATGAAAAGCTGAGGGAATTTTCACGGATACGCGGCATCGGACAATACATATGCGGTGTCTGCGTCAAGGTCTGCAATGGCAGAAATTAAGCAACCACAAAAAGCATTTGCTTTCATTGGGTTGATCTATGTGCCTTGTGCAAAGGTGGATGCTGTTTTGGAGAAACTATCATCGGTTGTAGGAAATGTTGCATTGAGATCGGATACACTTCAATTCACCCATACGACATACTATAATCAAGAGATGGGGGATGAACTTGTGCGGCAGTGGTGTGTATTTAACAGACTAATAGACCCCGACCTGCTCATTGATTTAAAACACCACACCAACAGGCTCGAGAAAACCACGTTGAATGAACACGGCGGCAGGAACATAAATATTGACCCTGGGCTCCTATCCATGAACAATGTCGTTCTTGTATCCACTAAGAACTACGCACACCGAATTCACTATGGCAGAGGCATTTACGCAGAGGTGACGCTCCTCTATCAGGGGAGAACATTCAAACCACTTGACTGGACCTATCCTGACTACCGCGAGCAAACCGCAATCGACTTTTTCTGCAGTGCTCGTGAGATATTGAAACAAAAAATAAAAGGAGTGGACAATGTTTGAGCTGTCAGTTGAAACCACCTTTTCTGCAGCGCATCAGGTCAAAGGCTATTCAGGAGATTGCGCCGGTGTGCACGGACATACCTACCGGGTTAAGGCCAGGGTCAAGGTTAGGAAGCTGGATAAGATTGGAATGGCCATGGACTTTCGGAATTTGCGCACAGAGCTCGACAAAGCTGTAACGATGCTCGACCATACACATCTGAACGCACTACCATTTTTCAAGAAACATAACGCGACTGCAGAGTGGATTGCGGTTTTCATTTACAAACGATTGAAGAAAAAAATCAAGAAGATCGTCTCAGTAACTGTTTGGGAAGGATCCGAAAATGCGGCAACGTATTACGAAGCATAGGAGTATCATACTGTTGTCGGGTGGGCTCGATTCAACGGTCAGCGCCACCATCGCAAAAAAGAAAACACGCCCGCTGTTTGCGCTGACATTTGATTATGGACAACGTGCGGCACGAATGGAAATCCGTGCGTCACGGAAGATCAGTAAGGCGTTGCGCATCCCGCATAAAACAGTGCAAATCCCCTTTTTTAAAACCTTCAAGAATCTCTCACTGCTACGTTCACAGAAAAAACCGAGTATACAGAGCCTGAACCGTATCCGCGATGTCTGGGTGCCAAACAGAAACGGTCTATTTATCAATATTGCTGCATGTTATGCCGAGTATCACAAGGTAGACCTCATTGTCACCGGGTTCAACCGCGAAGAAGCAGAACAGTTCCCTGACAACACACCTCAATTCATTGCCGCAATCAATCATGCACTTATGTTCAGTGCGCTCAGGAACGTCAAAGTTGTCAGCTTTGTCAGCAACTACACAAAGACGCAGATAAACAGACTCGGTGTGAGATACAGAGCGCCACTACAGCACGTATACTCATGCTACCTGGGAAGAACAACAATGTGTGGCAAATGCGCGTCATGCAGACGACTGCAGAAAAGCATGCAGCACGATGTCCAACATAGTTGATATCATTCGCAAAAAACGTGACGGGAATGAGCTTTCACCGGCTGAAATAAAGTATTTCATATCATCATACACCGCAGGTACAATCGCTGAGTACCAGTGCAGTGCACTGCTCATGGCGATCTATTTTCAGGGCATGAGTTTTAAGGAAACAACAGCACTCATGCAGGCAATGATGCACTCGGGCATGGTGCTCACATTATCGCGGATCAAACAGCCGATTATTGATAAACATTCCACTGGCGGTGTCGGCGATAACGTTTCGCTCGTTCTGGCACCGCTTATCGCGTCGTGCGGCGTCTGCGTTCCGATGATATCAGGTAGAGGACTCGGGCACACCGGCGGCACACTGGATAAACTTGAGTCTATACCAGGATTCAACACGCAACTGACAGTGCGACAGCTCACAAAACAACTCAGCACAATTGGCGTAGCCATGATTGGTCAAACACACGAAGTCGCACCTGCCGACAAGAAGCTATATGCGCTCAGGGATGTAACGGCAACTGTTGATTCGATTCCGCTCATCGCGGCAAGCATCATGTCAAAAAAGCTCGCTGAAGGTCTTGATGGATTGGTGCTCGACGTTAAATTTGGTAACGGCGCCTTCATGAAAAACTACAGAAACGCACACGCGCTCGCGCGCACAATGATTCAGATAGGCAAACGCTCAGGCGTGAATGTCACAGCAATGCTCACCGATATGAATAACCCGTTAGGGGAATACGTAGGTAACTCACTGGAAGTGATCGAAGCGCTCGAAGCACTGAAGGGCAGAGGCCCTCATGACCTCATGAAAGTCACCTATGCACTTGGGGCAGCAATGCTCAGACTTGCAAAGATCAAAGGTGGCAAAAAGCTCCTTGAGCAAAAAATACACAGCGGTGATGCGCTGGCGAAATTCAAAGAGGTCATCAAGCATCAGAGCGGTAATATCCGTGTCATTGATGACTATTCCCGATTGCCCGTGGCCCGGAAAAAGAAGATTGTCAGAGCCGAAAAATCTGGCTATGTACATGCCATCGATACATTCCAAATCGGCATGCAACTCATCACACTCGGCGGTGGGAGACGGCAGAAAAACGATACAATTGACCCATCATGCGGCTTCAAGATATATAAGAAAATTGGTGATTACGTGGCTAAAGGAGAACCTTTAATAGACGTATACAGCGCTCAACTACGTGTCCGAAATGCGGTCGCAAAAACAATACAGAACGCCTTCACGATAAAAAAACAACACTGCAAACCAAAAACCCTGATCCGTAAGACAATCGCTTAACGTTACAAAATCTGCCGTGCAGATTTTGTAACGTTATTGTGAGGGCACGAGAAAACGAAAAAGAAATTTGGGGCTTTTCTAGTCCCAGCGGGCTATGCCGAACTGCTCTGCCTTGCCATACTTAACAATGATGGCTTCTGTTCTATCTGCAGTTATACTCTCGACCGCGACACAGTTACCGGACAATGCGGTGGGTCTGTTCTTCTCTCCTCGCGGTTTGTATACTTTTGCCCACGAGATAAAACCATTCGTGCTATGGCTCAACAGTACAATATTGTTCCCAACCGTACCAGTTATTGCGAAATTCTGGAACGTCTCTCCTTTGGAGAAACGTATAAACCCACCACCAAGAAAGTGGGGCTCAGCCGATTCACCTTTTTCCCTGTTGTATGTAGTACGCCAGAGTTCGTTTCCTTCTCGGTCGTATTTCACGGTCACCACGTCGGCTATGCCTTGCTCATTAACACTACTTCCAGTTACGTACACATGTGACGATTCATCGATTGCCATACCACGTGGTATGTCATCGAGATGTCCTACCCCATCATAACGCCGCGACCAGACGAGGCTATCATTTTTATCGTAGACAACAGTTAAGAAGTCATTGTGCGTCTCACTATCATAGCTCATGCCGGTCATGTAGGCAGTGCCGTTCAGATCAATCTCTATGTCGGTCAGCATCTCTTCTTGTTCGACCGTTTCAAACCGCACGAAACTGGCGACGTGACCCATATCATCATACCGCACGAGCCCAAAATCCCTGCTGTCTTCGAGCACGCCAGCCATGGCGAACTGACCATGTTCTCGGACATCACACTTGATGTGGCGGAATTGAATGTCGGGGTTGAAGTAACTCGTACTCCACATCTTCTCGCCCTCCCTATCATACTTGCTGACGAAAATAGAAATATCGCCCTTGATATCTGTTCTCAGCCCCGCAAGATAAATGTCACCGGCATAGTCAACGAGCATCACACTCTCACGCTCACTCTCCTCAGCAGACTTTTGCACCATTCGCACCCACATGATATTACCGAGACTGTCATACCGTATGAGCGCTGAATTGATGTGACCTGCATTATTAGTCACCTGCGCGTGAACGAAAACACCATATTCACGCTTAGCAATACCATGGCGGCACAACACCTTCCTTCCGTACGTTGCCTTCACACCGGCAGGTTCGTACTCGGCGTGCCATACAATGTCACCGTTTTCATCGTACTGAGCAGTAACGCAAAAAGGACCTCGGTTTTCAGTCCAGTACGTGCCGGTTACGTACGTATCGTGATGCGAAGTGATATCGGCAATGCTATAATTACCTGCACCTGCGACGTCAACAGCCCTCTCCCACTGAATCTCCATCTCGCTACAATTGATCAGCACCAACACCATGAATACAAAGTACATATACTTCTTCATGTTCGAATTATAGTAATGCGCCGCAGGGTGTCAAGGGACAACAGTCAGGCTTTAGACATTAGAAAAAGACATCCGTTACAGACTATCTGCCTCGGCCATGCGCCATATACCATTATTGTTCGAGCGTAGTCGAGAACCAGTACCGATGAACTTCTCGATGCGTCCTGCAAAGCAGGACTTACTCGAAGGATAACATGCACAGTATTATTACCATCGTTCTACTCGGGACAAGCGAGCGAACAAAGTGAGTCGACTCCGTTCGCGCGGGAACGAGAGTTCCTGCGGAAGAAGTTCCTTACAGTATCCTCTCCCTGCGGAGAGAGAGGAAAAAGGTGAGGGTGTTCCATCTGTGTAATCTGTGATTAGTCAGTTTTTCTGTAAATTCTTGCTATTCGCTACTTACCATCAGCTATATGCCATTACGTGAGGGTGCTTTGGACGTTGGGCTTTAGCCTTTGGAAAACTACCATTCACCATTGGCTACTAGCCATCAGCCAGTACGCGAGACAAGTCTCGCTATTCTTGTGCTATCACCAGATCGTCTAATTGTTGCAAATACGACCATAGGATTATAGGACAATCAGACTAACAGAATCGTCCATGTACCTGGTAGCGATGTGTTGACCACAGACAAGGCGTGCGGTCTGTCGAGAAACGTACTTTACGTCGTGTGCTTTCTTTCAGTGTCGTATTATGATTTCTCTTCTTCGGCGTGATGCTTGATGACGCGTGCCTCAGTGATGTAAATCACGTCTTCACAAATGTTCGTGCTGAGATCTGCGATACGTTCCAGGTTTTTGGCAACGAGTACATATGAAATGGCTGAGCCTATCTGTTCTGGTTCCTCGAGCATGTGCGTGAGCAGTATTCGAATCGTCTCATCGCGCATATTGTCAACAGTACTGTCCCTCTCGCACACGCGTTGCGCACAGTCAGGATCGTTGTTGACAAAACTCTCGACACTGTCTTTAAGCATCGCTTTTACTTCCTTTGCCATTACCCAGATATTAGCCACGGGTTCGTGGCGTGTCTGCTTTAGTGTGTACGAAACCTGATCAGCGATGTTAACCGCATGATCGCCCATCCGTTCCAAATCATTGTTCATCTTAATCACGCCGACTAAAAACCGGAGGTCAGTTCCCACTGGCTGGTGCCGAGCAATGAGCTCAATGCATTGATCTTCAATCGCAATCTCGAATTTGTCGATTCGATGGTCGATCTGCTTCACTTCTGCGGCAATTTTGTCGCTCCTTTTTTTCAGTGCTTCAAGGGCTTTTGTTATTTCTTCCTCGACCATCGCAGCCATCTCGAGCAAATGTTTCTTCACTCTCTGCAATTCGTCATCAAAATGTCTGTCCATAATTCTCTCCTCCTTTTCTGTCGCAAATGTTCGCGGGCAAAAATTTAACCAAACCTGCCACTAATATATCCGAACGTCCTTTCATCTTTCGGATTGGTAAAAATCTTCTTGGCCTTATCGAATTCCACCATTTCGCCAAGAAGCATGTATCCCACTTCGTCAGCAACGCGAGCTGCCTGCTGCATATTGTGGGTTACGATGACGATCGTATACGTCTTCTTCAATTCTAACATCAAATCTTCGATTTTGGCAGTCGCAATGGGATCGAGCGCAGAACACGGTTCGTCCATGAGCAAAATCTCCGGCTCAACTGCCAAGAGGCGTGCGATACAGAGCCGTTGTTGCTTCTCAGCCGATAAATCGAGCGCTGACATACGTAATTTGCCTTCGAGGCTGTTAAGCAAATCAACCGCAGCAAGCGACCGCTCAACAATATCGGTTAATGTCTTCTTGTCAGTGATACCCCAGACACGCGGACCATAGGTGACATTGTCAAAAACTGACAGGGGGAATGCATTTGGTCGTTGAAACACCATACCAACGGTCTTCCGGAGTTGAATAAGGTCACACATGGGAGAATAGATATCTTCACCATCAACGAGAATACTACCGGTCGTCCTAACATCACCAATCAAGTCGTTCATACGGTTAAAGACGCGTAAAAGCGTTGACTTCCCACAGCCAGAAGGACCAATGATACCGGTAATGAGGTTTTCTTTAATGGAAAGGTCAACGTTCTTCAGCGCTTGAAATGTTCCGTAGTAAAGATTAAGATTCGTGGTTTCAATAATCATCCGAATTTGCCCCGTATGTATTCATCTGTCTTTGTACGGTGTGGCGTTGTGAAAATCTTCTCTGTCTTATCTATTTCTATCAATTCACCCGCGAGAAAAAATGCTGTTCTGTCCGCAACACGAGCCGCTTGTTTTGTGTTATTCGTAACAAGAATGAAAGTATACTGCTCTTTCAGGTCGAGCATGGTCGCCTCGATCTTGGCAGTCGAGATCGGGTCGAGCCCTGAACACGGCTCATCCATCATAATCACCTCTGGTGCCATTGCCAGTGTTCGCGCTATGCAGAGCCGCTGCTGCTGTCCACCTGAAAGCGTTGATGCCGAATCTTTGAGCCTGTCTTTCACCTCGTCCCACAAATTAGCTGCTTTCAGCGCGTTGACGACGATATCATCCAGCTTCTCTTTGCTGATTCTGTTGTGGAGTTTCGGACCATAGCTAATATTCTTATGAATTGTGCCAGGGAGTACGATTGGCGTGGCAAAGATGAGCCCAACACGGCGCCGCAGATCATTGAGGCTGAGCTTGTGAATATTCTCTCCATCGAGCGCAATGGTGCCGGTCATTCGTGCGTAATCGATCTCATAGAGACGGTTGATCGCGCGCAGCAATGAACTTTTGCCAGAATTTGCAGGACCAATAACACCGAGAATCTCATTCTCTTTGACCGTCATCGTAACATTCTTCAATGCCTGACAACTATTATAGTATAGGCTTACTTTTTCTATCTGAACCTTGTCCATGGCGTTTAGTAATACCGTGCGATAAAACGGTGCATCAGCCGATAGGCAACAAAATTTATCAGCAGAATAATGATTATAAGAACAGTCGCCGTACCGTACGCCTTGGGCATTGATATCCCTTCACGCGCGAGTATATAGAAATGAACAGCAAGTGTCCGTGTTGATGAAAACACTGATGTCGGTATACCTAATGATGAACCTGCGGTAAATATCACGGCAGCAGTTTCTCCAACCGCTCTTCCGACGCCAAGAATAACACCGGTGAGTATGCCTGGTAGGGCGGTTGGCAGTACGACCTTGAGAATCGTATCGAGCTTGCCACCGCCTAGTGAGTAGCTGATCTCCCGATAGGAACGCGGCACTGACTTGATCGCCTCCTCGGTTGTCCTAATGATCGTCGGGATGATCATGACCGCAAGCGTAAGCCCGCCTGACAGAACACTCCAGCCCAAACCGAGCGTAATAACAAAGAAAATGAATCCGAACAAGCCGAAAATAATAGAAGGCACACCGGCAAGGCAATCAGCGCCAAAACTGATGATTCGCCGTATGAAACCGCCACGAGTATACTCGACAAGATACACTGCGCTGCCGACACGTAGCGTTGTGGCTATAATAATAGCAACGACAGTGACGAAGAGGGTACCGAGTATCGACGGAAGAATCCCGCCTTCTTTACCCATATCCCGTGTTTTATCAGTGAGAAATTCAATACTGAGCTGACCGAACCCATTTTTAAAAACATAGATAATAATAAAAAAAAGTACAACAACGGTAATAATAGTCATCAGAAGCAAGATTGTATAGGCGATTATCTGATTTGTTCGTGGCCCTATTTTCAAAGGCATTACTTACGCCCCGTAATCCGAATAGCGACAATGTTTAGAGCAATAATGATGATAAAGAGAACTGACCCGCATGCAAAAAGTGCTGCCCGATGGTCACCTGCAGCATAGCCGAGCTCGAGTGCAATTGTCGATGTGAGCGTACGGACAGAATCGAATATCGAACCTGGGATCTTCAGTGCATTGCCAGCGATCATAATAACTGCCATGGTTTCACCAATCGCCCTGCCCATACCGAGAATAATACCAGCAACAATGCCCGACCGTGCTGCCGGAAAAAGAAGCATCACAACAGTCTGCCATTTTGTCGCACCAACGGCGAAAGAGCCCTCACGATATGTATTTGGCACGGCAATGAACGCATCATACGATATACTCACAATCGTTGGCAAAATCATAATGCCGAGTATTATACTCGCGGCCAACACAGAAAATCCTGGTCCACCGAACGTCTGCCTGATAAAGGGCACAAGGATGACAATCCCTATGAAGCCATATACTACTGACGGAATACCGGCAAGCAGTTCAATTATCGGTTTCAATGTTTTTTGGACGATCGGTGAGGAAAATTCCGCAAGAAAAATCGCACAGGCAAGCCCGAATGGAATACCGACTATGAGTGCACCGATGGTGACCATCAGCGACCCTATAATCATCGAGAGGATACCGAAATGGTCCTTCGTTGGTGACCAGTGTGTGGAAAAGAAGTTACCGACCCCTACCTTGAAGAGCAGTGGCACGCCCTGTTGAAAAATGAAAAATGTAATAAGCAAAAGCGACAGAATTGCCGAGAAGGCGATAAACAGAAGCACTTTTTCAGCAATCTTATCTTTCATTCTCAATCGTCTTGGATTTCTGCGGCAGGAATAAGACCGCCGTCTTTAAGAATATCCTGTCCTTTCTTGGAGAGGACATATTCAAGAAAGATCTTTGTATTACCCTCTGGTTCTTCCCGTAAGAGACACAAGAATGGCCGTGAAAACCGGTACTCTTGCGTCATGAGATTAACTAATGTCGGTCTTACGCCATTGATAGCGAGTGCCTTTTCGCGTTCATCAATAAGTCCGACAGAAATGTAGCCAATTCCTTGCTGTGTCGTCGCAATGATTTCCCGTACCGCACCATTTGAGTCCTGAACCAGACACGCATCACTGATCACAGCATCGCCCATAATCATATCCTCAAAAGACCCCCGTGTACCTGAACCTTCTTCTCGGGTCACGGGAATGATTGTTTTATCCTCTCCACCAAGCTCTACCCAATTCGTGATACGCTCAGAAAAAATCCCTCTCACCTCATCGATACTCAAATCATCAACCGGATTATCCCGGTGCACAATCACCGCAATCCCATCAACCGCGATAAGAATAATCTTCAGACCGCGCTCACTTACTCTCAGGTTTCTCGATGATGTTCCAATATCACAGGTGCCGTTGAATGTTGCATAGATTCCAGCGGTGGAACCACCGCCCTGTACATTAACAACAATCTCAGGGTGTTCCTCCATGAAGTGCTCAGCTACTTTTTCAATAAAGGGCTGCACTGAGGTCGAGCCGGCAATGATAATACCACCTTTTCTCTGGGAACAGGTTACAAGGGAAAGCAGACACAGTATCGTGAGGTAACGCACGGTCACGCAATTATATGCAGAAAACACCGTACGTCAACTAATTAGTATAACAGCTGTTACATGTATTACTCTTGACTTGCCTTTGTATATTCACATAATATAAAGGCAAACGGAGGGATACAATTCTATGAACAAACTGGTCGCGGTTGTTGACGACGAACCTGATATCTTAGAACTTGTTTCAATACACCTAAAAAGAGCTCACTTTGATGTTGCTGAATTCCTTGATGGTGAGACCTTCCTAAAATCACTCCCGGGAAAGAAGCCCGACCTCATTGTGCTCGACCTCATGCTGCCGGATGCAGATGGCATGGACATCTGCAAATATCTGAAGAAAAAAGAGGAGTATTCAACCATCCCCATTATTATGCTGACCGCAAAAACCGAGGAGACAGACAAAATTGTCGGGTTGGAACTCGGGGCGGACGATTATGTAACCAAACCATTCTCGCCTCGTGAGCTCATTGCCCGGATAAAAGCAGTTTTGCGCAGACGTGAACACACGGCAGAAACACAGTACATAACCGTGGGGGATATTCTGTCGATTGATTTCGATAAATTTGACGTGCGTGTACGAAATAAGAAAATTGATTTAACGACCACCGAATTCAGAATTCTCAAAATCCTTGCGGGAAAAAAGGGCTGGGTCTTTTCACGACAGCAGATCCTCGATGGCCTGTGGGGAGAAAACAAAATCGTCGTGGATAGGACCGTGGATGTACACATCAAACACTTGAGAGAAAAACTCGGCGAAGCAGGTACATTCATCAAGAATATCCGCGGTATCGGATACACGCTTAAAGAATGAGAACCAACGTCTTTTTCAAATCGTTCCTTGGTTATGTGCTCATAACTGTGCTACTTTTGGTTCTGATACTGTTCTTCTCTTTCACCACAATCAGAAACCATTATATAGAAACTTTGAGTAACGATCTACAAAATCTGGGCACAGCTCTCCTGCTGAAGACCACACCACTCATTGTACAAAATGAACCAGATTCGTTGGATGCGCTCGTGAAGAAACTTGGGGCAGAAATCGGCACGCGGATAACGATTATGGCGCCTGATGGGGTTGTCCTTGCAGACTCTGAAAAAGACCCGAAGCAGATGGAAAACCATAGAAGACGGCTCGAGGTCATGCAAGCCTTAGACCATGAGGTTGGAAGATCGATACGGTTTAGCAGAACAGTGAAGCAAGAGATGCTGTATGTCGCCATCCCGGTAGAGAAAGATGGGATAGTCATCGGCATCGTCAGAACAAGTCTCTTTCTCCATGACATCAACATACTATTGAATCAACTCACAACACGGCTACTGTTTATCTGCATCATCGTCGGGGTCGCATCATTGGCACTAGCCGCTCTTTTCTCAAGGAATCTATCAAAGCCCATACGAGAATTGGTTCGCGCATCGCGGAGGGTCGCAACGGGCGACTTCGATGTTGCAGTTCTATTCAAAAGAAAGGATGAACTGAGGCAGCTTGCAGACAGTTTTAACGATATGATATTTCAGATTAAAACGCTCATTAGTGAATTGTCCTTAGAAAAAGATGCACTCAACACGATTATTGCATCCATCCAAGAGGGTGTACTTGTGCTGGACAAGCAGGGCAAAATTGTGCTCTGCAACGAGAGCTTGAGAAAAATGGTTGATGCACCGTGTGCCGAAGGAAAGCACTACTGGGAGACGATACGGACACCACAATTGGGACAACTCGTTGACAGAGTGCTTCATGAAGAAAATACAGTCGTGCGTGATGAACTGCATATCAACAACAGAAATTTCGTATGCAGCGCCACCCATCTCAGTACAGCAGAGCAAACAGTGTTGACATTCCACGACATCACAGAGCTTCTGGGTCTCGCTTCAATGAAGAAAGATTTCATCCTCAATGTCTCACATGAATTGAGAACACCCCTGACCGCTATCAAGGGTTTTGTCGAAACCATGGAGCACGAAGAGAAAACAAAGGGCAAACGTTATCTCAGTATTATAAAAAAACACACTGACCGACTTATCAATATTGTTCAGGATTTACAGATGTTGTCTGAATTGGAAGAAACAGAAAAAATCGAAATTGAGGATGTCAATCTCAAGGAGTTACTCAAGACAATCCACAAGCTCTTTGAACACAGACTGCAAGAGAAAGGGATTGTGTTCAAAATCAACATTGCACACGATGTGTCCTCGATCACCGCTGACCCTTTCAAGCTCGAGCAGATGTTTATTAATCTTATTGATAATGCAGTAAAATACACGGAAAAAGGTGAAATCCGGCTGACTATTGAGCCCTACGATTCCTCGGTGAAAATAGAGCTTACAGACACGGGTGTTGGCATACCAGCAGAGCACCTGTCCAGGATTTTTGAACGCTTCTATGTTGTCGACAAGTCCCGCTCCCGGAAAATGGGAGGTACTGGGCTTGGTCTTTCGATTGTGAAACATATTGTCCAATCTCACAATGGCACCATTGAAGTCTCCAGCATGGTCAATAGAGGGTCAACATTCACCATAATTATCCCAAAATTACGTTAGTTTTTAGGTTACCCTCCGGTTAACCGTATCTTAACCATACCTTAATTACACCTTAATCTAACACGTGTAATATTCCCACAAAGGAGGTTGTTCTATGAAATACGTTTTATTGCTGCTGTGTGCGGGAGTGATTGGCTTCGGGTATGCAAATGCCGATATCTACGGCTATTTTTGGGCACGCTATACCTTTGAGAACCCAACAACACCTGAGGTCGATGAGAATGAACACTATTTCTCAATCGAACGCGGCTATATCCGATGGAAGACAAAAACCAAACCGGTTTCTTTTAAAGGAACCATAGACATTGCTCAGAAGAGTGGTGCGACAAATAAATCAGACTGGCGTGTCAGACTGAAGTATGCCCAGGCAGACTGGAAACTTCCCTATGTCGGTGAATACATACCGGATGCAAAATTAATGATTGGTCTGCAAAAGGTCTATTTTGGAATGATGGATATCTGGAAATATCCAGTAATCGAGAAGAATTTAGAAGAGGTGGAAAAAAAGACAAACAGTGCGGATTTAGGTCTGGGTTTCTACGGACTATTGCCAGGTGGATATGGTGAGTTTGCTGTTCAGGTCTTTAATGGAAATGGTTATACGCATGTAGAAAATAACACAAATAAGGCGATCTGTGGCAATTTAGCATTTATACCCATACCTGGGGTTATGCTCAAAGGTTCTTACTGGATGGCTGAACAGCCGGTTGGAGATACTATTATTACACAGATCGATCAGAACAGATACGCCGGACTCTTGCAAATCAAATACGGACCAGTGACATTGATCGCAGAATATCTTGGAACAGAGGATGATGAAATAAAAGGAATGGGTTATACAGGGTTTGGAGAAATTGCCATTAATAAAAATTCCAGTATTCTTGGCAGATATGATTACTTCGACAAAGATATTGATACTGATGATGATGCACATAATAGAGTTATTGGCGGTTTTAATTATAAAATCTCTAATACTCTCTTAACCCAGGTTAATTATCAGATAAAGATGTATGAAGACGACAGAGATTCTTCGGATAAGGTAATGGTGCAGTTCAAGTATTCTTATTGAAAAAGGAGTAAAAATGAAGAAAATAATTGCCCTCAGTCTCATATTATCGGCTGGGCTTTTTGCCCAGAAACTAACAATCCAGGGTTCAACAACAGTGCTTCCAATAGCACAGTACGCTGCAGAAGTGTATATGGATAACAATCCTGAAGCTGACATTACAGTCCGTGGCGGAGGTTCAGGGACAGGAATTGCGGCACTTATTGATAGAGCAACAGATATTGCAGATGCCTCAAGACCCATGAAGACAAAAGAAATAAAGAAAGCTCGAGAAAAAGGCGTGAATCCTGTTGCTAATATCATTGCCCGTGATGGCATTGCTGTTATTGTTCATCTTGATAATCCCTTAAGTGAAATATCAAAAGAAGATTTGAAAAAAATCTACACTGGTGAAGTTCCCCGTTGGGATAAAATTGGTAGAGGCTCTGGAACAATTGTCGTGATTTCGCGCGATGCGGCGTCAGGAACCTTTGAGACTTTTAATAAGCTGGCATTAAATAAAGCAAAGGTGACTGATGGTGCACTTATGCTCGTATCAAATCTTGAAGTCGCCAGAATTGTTGCCCAGACACCTGGTGCGATTGGTTATGTTGGACTTGGCTATTTGAGTGACGAGGTCAAGGCATTAAAGGTTGATGGTGTAATACCTTCAGAAGAGACTGTAAGGAATGAAACTTATCCACTTGCCCGACCACTCTTTATGTACACAAATGGTTCACCAGGTGGTTTAGCCAAGGATTTTATCGATTTCATAATGTCAAAACAAGGACAGAAAATCGTTCACGAAGCTGGTTTTGTACCAGTTAAATAAATAGAGATAATGGTAAAGTCTTCCCCACGGTGATATGTACAAAATAGAACAGCTATTGTTAAGGCAAAGAGCTTTTGTATCTAATTTGAACCGTGGGGGAGGCTTTACCATCACATAAAAAGAAAGAAGATTGCCTGAACATGAACAGAAAACTAAGAGAATTAATCGTCAAGTCAATACTACTATTCTGCGCCTTAAGTTCACTTGTATTTCTTGCCGGTATTGTTATTGTTCTATTTACGCAAGGGCTACCCATATTAAAGTATGTAGGTATTGGAGAATTTTTATTTGGCACACATTGGTATCCAACACACGAATATGCTGAATTTGGAATCCTCCCGATGATTTACGGTTCACTTATCATCACGCTCGGAGCATTAATTTTTGCTGCACCTCTTGGTATCCTCAGTGCCTTATACATAGCTGAAGTTGCTCCTTTTTGGCTCAAGGAGATAATGAAGCCGATTGTTGAACTCCTTGCGTGTATCCCTTCGGTTGTCTATGGACTTTTCGGTGTGTTGTTAATAGCCCCAATTGTTCAGAAGCTATTTAATTTACCGATTGGGCTTACTGCATTCTCTGCCGCAATTATTTTGGGGATAATGGTTTTGCCTACAGTAACCAGTATTGTGGAAGATGCACTCTCTTCAATCCCGAAAGAATATAAAGAAGCAGCTCTTGCTGTTGGAGCAACCAAATGGGAGACAATGACTAAGATTACATTGCCGGCCGCAGCTTCAGGTATTTCTACGGCTTTAATTTTAGGGATTGGCCGGGCAATCGGAGAAACAATGGCTATTCTTATGATTGCTGGTGGTGCAACAAGAATTGCTTTTTCTTTTCTAAAACCAGTGCGGGCAATGACTTCAACAATTGCTTCTGAAATGGCAGAAACTGTAATGGGCAGCGAACATTATTATGCCCTTTTTGGCATTGCTATTGTATTATTCATAATGACATTATGTTTCAATTTCATTGCCGACCGAATTTCTTACCAATTCCATAAAAAATTTGCAGCAATTAAATAATCATGGAAACTCGCGCAATATCACAAGCATTGAATATACCCTTAAATATGAAATCGCATGCAAATCACCGGAAATTAGTCCAAAAAATCGGTATTTCTGTTTTATTTCTTTCACTCATTATAACAATATTTTTCCTTTTCATAATTGTGATCTTTATAGCCGTACGCGGCGCAGGCGTTTTAAATATCGAATTTTTAACAGCCATGCCCAGAAAGGCAATGACACAAGGAGGTATATTACCAGCAATCCTCGGCACATTCTATTTATCATTAGGAGCGGTTATTTTCGCTCTGCCGCTTGGTATTCTTACGGCGATATATTTAAATGAATATGCAGGTGCCAACACATTAGTGAGAATAATAAAAATGGGCATAAACAATCTTGCTGGTGTACCTTCTATTGTGTTCGGTCTTTTTGGTTTGGCAATATTCGTAAAGTTTTTCGGTTTCGGAGTTTCCCTTTTATCCGGTTCACTGACCCTGGCAATTATGATTTTGCCGGTCATCATTAGTACAACAGTAGAAGCGTTAAAATCTATACCCGACTCATTTCGTGAAGCAGGCTATGGTATTGGTGCTACAAAATGGCAAATAGTTAGAGGTATTGTCTTACCAGCGGCACTTCCGGGCGTTCTCACAGGTACGATCTTAGGGATAGGCAGAGCAGCAGGAGAGACCGCACCAATACTTTTTACTGCAGTAACCTTCTTTTCCCGGAAACTGCCCAAATCAATCTTATCTGAAGTTCAAGCACTTCCATACCATATTTATGCATTAGTAACAGAAGGTACACATCCTAAAGAACAAATTCCCATTGCCTATGGCTCTGCTTTAGTCCTTCTCCTTTTAGTCTTAGGACTGGATCTTATTGCAATTATAATAAGAACAAGAGCAAGGAAGAAAAAATTATGGTAAAAGTAGCAAATATCAATCCTCCAAAAATAATATCTGCGTTATTAGACACTACGTTTAAATGCGATAAAAATAACACACGCATTAAAATTAAAAAATTAAATGTCTCTTTTGGTAAAAATCATGTTCTAAAGGATGTAACATTTAATATAAAATGTAATAGTATTACCGCGATCATTGGACCCTCTGGTTGTGGAAAGTCTACCTTTATTCGCTGCTTAAATCGGATGAATGACATTATACCTTCAGCACGAATTACAGGAAAAATTATTTTGGATGATATTGATATTTATGATCCCAATTATGAACCGTATGAACTCAGAAAGAAAGTCGGGATGGTCTTTCAGAAACCGAATCCATTTCCCAAATCAATTATTGAAAATCCCGCATTTGGGTTAAGAATACACGGTATAAAAGATAAAAGAGAAATTGAAAAAAGAGTTGTTTCTGCTATAAAATCAGCTGCTTTATGGGATGAGGTAAAAGACCGTTTACATGATTCAGCATTTTCTCTTTCCGGTGGACAGCAACAAAGACTCTGTATTGCCCGTGCTTTAGCAATTGAGCCTGAAGTCATCCTGTTTGATGAACCGTGCTCTGCTCTTGATCCTATTTCTACAGCAAAAATTGAAGACTTGATGACCAAACTTAAAGAAAGATATACAATCATTATTGTTACCCATAACTTGCAGCAGGCAGCAAGAATTTCAGATTATACTGGATTTCTCTACCTGGGGAAATTGATCGAGTTTGGCGAAACAACAAAGCTTTTCACAGCCCCAAAAGAAAAGCTCACAGAAAATTATATAACAGGACGTTTTGGATAAGGAGACATTATGTTATTAAATAAATTTAGGAAACATTCAA
>DAOVBK010000174.1 GCA_030670605.1 Candidatus Stahliibacteriota bacterium | reverse complement strand
ATCATCAAAGGGCGAGAAAAAGGGAGATGTAGCAACAACCTTTGTTTGTATCACGGATATGGAAACGACTGCCGGTGAGATCTCGCGTGCAGCCATTACAATCGCATTGGCACGTTGCTCTGCGATTTGATTGTTCAATCGCCCTAATGTCAGATTGTCAGTCAGACCAATGCCGAAGTGCGAACTCAACGCATTGAACAAAAACACACCGATGATAGTCACACCGATTCCGACAATGGCGAACAGCAGGTCTCTTTTGCTCATATTGCTCTCTCCGTAGACTCGTAGTGAACCTCCATGAGAAACAACCCGTGGGCAGGCGCAAAGTACATATCCTTCAGTGTGCCGGAGAAAACCTTGTCTGCGTCGTTGGGGTGAAACCGTTCCCGTCCAACATCATAGAGGAACCCGACAATCCCACGAACCATCTTGTGCAGAAAACGATCACCAGTGACGGTAATGACCGTCTGTGGACCACGCGTGTGCACATCGATACTCTTAATCGTACATGTTGTGCTGTTCTTGCCATTGGTTACTGCAAAATGCCTAAAATCGTGAGTGCCGCAGATCATTTTTGTTGTCATCACCATATCGTCTGTGTGTAGTGAGTGATTCAAAACCCACGCATATCTGCGCCGCATCGGTGAAGCTTCGTGCAGAACATAGTAGGCATACGTCTTGGCGCGAGCAGAATACCGGCTGTGGAAATCCAATGGTACTTCCTTGATTTCTCTAACGTGAACATCATCGTGCGTAACGGCATTGATTGCTTTCTTCATTTCGTTGAGTTGCATGGCTGAAGCAGTATGGAAATTTGCAACCTGACCATACGCGTGTACGCCCTGGTCAGTCCGACCAGCGCCGATAATCCGGATGTTTTCTTGTATCAGTTTGTGAAGCGCCTCTTCGAGGTCTCCCTGTACTGTTCTTTCGTCCGGCTGGTACTGCCAGCCGTGAAAATCAGTTCCGTCATATTCGAGTACTAGCTTAATGTTCCTCATTGACGAATTATAGCCACTGGTGAACAAAAATCAACTGGTGGGATTACCAAAGCCTAACGTCCACACAACACCTAAGAACCAATATCCAAGAGCCAAGTCACAAGAACCAAGATACAAGTAGCAGGCGCTTTATTGGCATTTGGGAATTGGAACTTGACTCTTGGTCCTTGAGATTTGGTTCTTGCCCCGTTAGAGACTGTAATTCTGAATTGTGAGATACGAAACATAGCATTACACATCCTTTGACAGTTTGGTCTTTCTATAAAATGGTTTTCTAACGGGGCTTGGAGTTTGTGGTTTGTTTGGGGCTTGGTTTTTTGGTGATTTAAGGTGTGCATAAGCACACCGTTACGCAACTGGCAGTATGAGTTTGAATGTTGTTCCTTTACCAGCCGTACTCCTGACCTTTATGGTTCCACCGTGAGACTCAATGATGTTACGGGCGATCGCAAGACCGAGCCCGATCCCTCCCTTTTTTGTCGTAAAGAACGGATCGAAAATCTTTTTCAGTTCATTCCCCGGAATGCCTTTGCCGTGATCTGTTATTTCAACAAAGCCTTCTGTTTCTTTATGGTGTGAAACGATGCTTATGGTTTGCCCCCGCTTGCTTACTTCAAAGGCATTGTTCAGTACATTCGCAAAACAAGATTTCAATTTGTTCATATCGCCAAGTATGCAAAAATCACCGTCTTTTCTCTTGATTCTTAGTTTCTTTGCCTCGGCTCTCTTTATTGTGTCAAGAAGTGCCTCATTAATGACCTCACTGATATGGAGGCGGTTCTTCTTCAGTGGAACAAACTGTGCAAAGTTAAGGAAGTCGGTCACGATCTCATTCAATCGTATCGATTCCTTAAGGGCCATGTCTATGAAATGCAATGCCTTGCTCTCTTCCTCAGTATCGCGGACGACCTCGAGCGATCCGCGAATCGACGCAAGCGGATTACGGATCTCGTGTGCGAGAGAACCACCGAGCGTCGCAAGAAGCTTGATCTGTTCCGTTACCCTTGATTTCTCCTCTAGTGCTCTGATGTTTGTATAGTCTTGCAGAATACCGAGCGCTGCATTGGAGTGTTCGATGCGTGCACATGACAACACATAGTAGCGCTTCGCAAACTGGATTTCGATGGAACTCTCCGTCTTTGGATCATTCAAGAAACGCGCAATATACAGATGAACCTTTGCCTGCAACGGACCCTCAGCAATGTTTGTGTACACGATATTACCGGTGCTATCCACAGTCAGTATGCCGGTCGGCAGATTGCGGATGATTTCTTCGGTCGTAAGACGCAACCTCGTTGCTTCTTCTGACCTACGTTGATATCGTTCACTCAACGAACCGCTCAATATGCCGGTGAACAAAAAGAGCAATCCGAAAACAGAAAATCTGTAGAGCGCCAATTGCATGGGGTAGCCTGCAGTTGTTCGTTCAAACATCGCCAAAATGAAAAAGAAAACAACCGCACTGAGGCTGACAACGTATGCTCCCCGTCGGAACAGGTAGAGCGATGCAAGAATAGTGAGCAGTACATACAGAAGCGGAAACATACTCTCAAGGCCACCAGTATAATGTATCATTGCCCCAATGAGCGGAATGTCCGTGATGAAAACCAGGTACAGAACGGCCACACCGCTCAGCCAATTCTGTGCAAGCAAGAATATAACGGCAAGTATAAAAGAGGTGAGTATGATGAACCAAAACGGCGTTGGTATGGTGTGTGTAATCGGGTATGAGAAAAGGAGGATAAGTGCAATGAGCAGCGGATGCAGGATTATCACTCCTGTCCTCTTGCTTAGCAGTTCAGGGTACCGCATGATTTACGTTCGTCCCATCAAAGGCAAACGTACACTGCCGTATCGACTAGATCTCTTTCTTGCGAGACTGCGCTACTCGCCAATCGTTCCAGCCAACTGGAAGATCGGCAGATACATTGATATGACCAAGAAACCGACAATGCCGCCTAAGAAGATCATGATCACTGGTTCAAGGGCACTCGTCAGGTTTTCGACAGCCTGATCTACTTCAGAATCATAGAAGTCGGCAACCTTTGACAGCATCTCATCCAGACCGCCCGATGCTTCGCCAATAGCAATCATCTGGGTGACCATGGGCGGAAAGACCGAGGTCTTCGTGAGTGGATCAGCAATGTTCTCTCCCCCTTTGATCGAGGTTCGAGCCTTGAGAATCGCATTCTCAACCACCCAGTTTCCCGCACTCCGTGCAGTAATCTCAAGAGCATCAATAATCGGTACACCACTCGCGAGGAGTGTTGACAGTGTTCGTGCGAAACGAGCGATCGATTGTTTTCGTATGAGGTCACCAAAAACAGGCACATGAAGCAGTATCGGGTCAATTACCTTTACACCGGATTCGGTCTTGTGCCATCGGCGGGTGATTGTGAATAGGGCAATGAATATGATGAGAAGGGGAAGCGCCCATATTTTCAGAAAATTCGATAGATTCAGAACCATTTGCGTCATCGCAGGTAATTCCCTACCAGCTCCCTCAAACATCTGGGCAAAAACCGGGATAACAAAAAGGAGCATAACCGCAATTGCACCAACCGCGACAAGTGTGATGATGACCGGATAGATCATGGCGCCACGTATCTTCCGCATCAGCTCGGCGGTCTTTTCGAGATACGTTGCCAGACGTACAAGAATCACATCGAGGGCACCTCCGGTTTCGCCGGACTCGACCATGTTGACGTATAGGTTGTCGAATATCTTCGGCTGCCTGCGCAATGCATCGGCGAGCGCGAGACCGCCTTCGACGTCACCTCTGACCTCGCCGAGGACACGGCGCAAACCAGGGCTTTCTGTTTGTTTGCCCAGAATCTCAAGGCATGTAAGGAGTGGAAGACCTGCATTAAGCATGGTCGAAAATTGTCGGGTGAAGACGGCTAAGGCACGAGTTCCTACCCGACCACCAAAGAGGGTCAAACCTTTCTTTTCCTCTTTTATCTTGATGGACGTCGGTATGATCTTCTTTTGCCGTAGCGCAGCGACAACATCTGCTTGTGACCCTGCAGCGAGTTCGCCACTCGCTGTGGCACCAGATGCTGTTCTACCTTTCCAAACAAATGTTGGCATCGCACCTCCTTAGGTTATGCACATTGCTAATTGCCAAGATATACAAATCATTATTTTCTCATTACTGGCGTTTTCTGCTCGACCATATGCTCGAATTCTTCGATATTCGGTGTGTAGTCGAACGCTGTTTCCAGCGTGATGATCCGTTTTGCATAAAGGTCGTACAGTGCTTGATTCATCGTCTGCATGCCATG
>DAOVBK010000202.1 GCA_030670605.1 Candidatus Stahliibacteriota bacterium | reverse complement strand
CCTACACCTTCCCTCAACGCAAGACTGATGCACAGTGCCTTATCTACTCTCTTCATTAATTTTTTGTCCAATACTCCGAGTTTTCTTTTCAATCGTAATTTGTCGATAGTCAATAGTTGCGCACAATTGACCATTGAGTCCTTTGACAACCCTGCAGATTTCCCCTTAAGCAAAACAGTGTCCGGATAAATCTTGATCGTTGTCGTTATTGCAGCGGCAATTATCGTTGCCGCATACTGATTTCCAACATCATTCTGAAGAACTAACGCTGGACGGATGCCCTTTTGTTCACTTCCTCTACCAGGATTGAAATTCACCAACCACACTTCACCGCGCCTGGGAAAAGCATCACTCATGGAGTATCTCCTGCGCTATTTTGATATATTCTTCAGCTGCCTTCCTATCTTCCCTCGCCATTGTTTGATAACCATACTTGAGTGCTTGCTGAATGTACTTCGTCTCCAAGAATTTGATTGCTTCTTCTATGATATTACTACGGTTGGAGTGCTTCAGTTGCGCGACTCTGTCCAGTTTTGCAACATAGTCCTCATCAATGCTTATTGTAATCTTCGTCTTTGCCATTCATCCTCCATTTCTTCATACCTACTATCATACGAATTATACTGCCAAGTCGGAATATGTCAAGGGTGGATAATGCTATTAGTCGGATTGTCTTATAGTCTTATTGTCCTATTGTCATTTCATTAATCTGACTATTAGACTATCCAACCATGGGACGATAAGACTCATATATGGTGTGTGAATCGAGCAAGCTCGAATAGTAATGGCATATGGCGAATGGCTAATAGCTAATTGCAGAAAGCAGACTATCAGTAGTCTAATAATCTCATAGTCCTATTGTCTTATCGTCCGACTATGAGACTATGCGACAATCAGACCATCTGACCAATCATGAATCGGACCATGCGACTATCCGACGATGAGACGCATATTCGTAGTTGGATAGTTGGATGGTTTTATGGTTGGATGGCTAACAATACAACTATGCAGCTATCGAACTATATAACGAAGTAGTGGCAGAGTTTACTTTGAACGCAGACTCGGCGGACTCAAAGGAACGCGGATTCATGCGAATCTGACGCGAATGTAACGCAAATCAATCATGGAGAGCTTCTCGATGCGTCCTATCTGCGATAGGACTTACTCGAAGAGTAATATCATACTCGTGATTCGTAGGTCGTACTCGTTGACTACGCAGAGAAGCCGCAGAGATCGCAGAAGGCAAAACGCGAATCCACAAGTATTGTTCGAGTGAGCGCTATGCGCGAATCGAGAACCAATATTAAGGGACTTCTCGACTCATCCGCCATAAAACGCGACGGATTCGCTCGAAGAATGATGTCGTACTCGTTCTTGCACGAATACGAACTACGATATACGAGTACGAACTCTCCCCTCTCAACTCTCATCTATCCACTATTCTGTGCCGAAAGCCTAGAATATGCCTTCTCTTGCCCATCGCTGAAAATTCAGTATAATTATCTAAAGAAGGAGGAAATATCATGCGATACATTGTAGCTTTGTTCTTAATCGTGTTTGGCTGGGCAGATGTTCTATATGTTGATGTCCCTGCACCGGGATATGAGATATCCGGTGATGCACTTACTGTTGATAATGCTACTTATAAACTTGCTTACGGCGCACCAAATGTACCGTGCAGAACAGTGACGCTGGCTATGCCTCCCGGAGCAATTGTCGAGAACGTCAGACTTCGTGGTTCTCGAACCGACATCGGAAGCGTAGCCATCCAGGCGAAATTGCCACCGCTTCACCTTTCAGACACGCAACTCAACAAAGAATTATCAGAACTATACAAAAAACAAAAAGAATCCTTCTATTCATTGAATACCATATTTCCCGAGGAGTTCGGACGCCTGCAGTCAACCGGCGGATTACGCAAGTATTCTCTTATAACGGTTGACTGCTACCATTTTGCTTACAATCCTGTTACGCAGCAACTATATTGTGCACCGAATATCACCGTCGAGATCAACTACCACATGCCTGTGCCAGAGAGCGATCAAGCAGCGGTCTGGGAACAACTAAAAGACGACATTACATTTGATGAAATTGCACGAGAGAAAATATACAACTGGAATCAGGCGAAGGTCTGGTATCACACGGACAATCCCAAACGAGCAAATGGTTTCTACATCATCACACCATCGTCACTGACCGGTGCAGTGACGTATCTCGCTGACTACCGGCAAAGCCAGGGCTTTGATGTCCATGTTGTTACGGTCGAACATATCGACGCTACAGTGACCGGTATCGACCAACCACAGAGAATAAGAAATTACCTGAGAGCAAATATGGCAGATATCGAATACGCACTATTTGTTGGCTTCATCACGAGCATGCCGATGCGTTACCTGGTGCCAATCAACAACTTACCCTCGTGGTGGCAGATCGCCTCAGACCTCTACTATGCGGAACTAACATACCCGGACAGCTTGTCATGGAACAGTGATGGTGACGCGAACTATGGCGAGGTATTTAATACATCGTATCAGCCTGTTGGTGATGATGACCCAGACTATCATCAGGATATCCATGTCGGCAGAATACCCGTCAATAACCCATCAGCAGCATCGATCTGCAGCACGATCATTGCTTTTGACTCCAATACAGATGCATTGTACAAAGAAGCAGCACTGCTGCCTGCGAGCATACCCTTTTATGAAAATGAGGATCATGGTGGTGGCCCGTTGGTTGATGGCGCTGTAGATATGGAAGCATTAATGGACGCTGGAGTAATCGAGCGAAATAATGCAGTCTATCTTTACGAAAAAGCAGGCTTAGGGCCGTCTGTCTATTCATGCACAGACTCCCTGTGCAAAATGAACCAGATCGGATACTGGCAGCAGAAAGGTATCATGTATGAGTACCATCACGGCGCTCCTTCTGGGTACGCACGATTGGTATGGACGTGGGACGATGGTGATAGTGTTCCTGAAGGCTCTGAATTGGAACATATGATCAGCCTCTGGATTAGTGACGTTCCGAGCATAGACAATACATATTCTTCAACGACCATACTGAGGTCGTGTAGTTGTGGTAGACCTGATCAAAACAATATAACCATGCAACTCATGGCACACGGCGCATCGTCCTCAGTTATCTCTGGTACAGAAGGTGTTTGGGTTATCCTTAATGACCGCGCCGGCTTACCACATCACTTCTTGGAAAGGCTCCTGGTCGACACGACAGTCACACATGGCGTCATTGGCAATGCCTTTACGCTCGCGAAAATAGACTTCATGGATTTAACCGCGTGGTGGCCCAATGCATACGTGCTCAATCACTTCTGCGACCCCGCGACAAAGCAGCTCGGCAGAGCGACCAGCATTGAAACGCACGAGCAAACAACACCGACATCACTATTTGCTGTCTATCCCAATCCAACAGCACGTTCAGTTGCCATCTATGTCCAGCCGTCGATAAGCAAAGACATTCAACTCGATGTGTTTGACAACAGCGGCAGATTAGTGCAGACGGTATTCAGTGGTACGGTTGAAGGAAGCAGAACACTAACAACCGAACTTCCGACTGGCATCTACTTTGTCCGCTACCAAGACGCCGAACGGACTGCATTTAAGAAAGTGGTGGTGGTCAAGACTAAATAACGGGGACGGTGCGGAATGCTCCCCATTTGACTTGGACAGGAATATAAAAATATGGGGAATTGGATTGAGAAAGCGGCACAAGACGCAGAAAGATAGTGCATGATAGAAAAAGAGTGGCACAGTCCATCGTATAACACAGCATATACGCTACGGGCTAACGCCCTTG
>DAOVBK010000064.1 GCA_030670605.1 Candidatus Stahliibacteriota bacterium | reverse complement strand
GTCTCGAAGGATTGAGAGAGCGAGTCGAGAAGCTGTGTGTTTGTGATTTGTTCATTGGGATTTCCCTGGAGTTTGGGGTTTCCTTAGTGTTTGGGGTTTAGGACTTAGGGTTTCGGTTTGCCAGGAATCTTAATTCTTTGTTCCCGGGCAAACCGAATTGCTTCATCGTATCCTGCATCATAGTGTCGAGCAATGCCAATGCCTGGGTCATTGGTGAGGACACGTTCGATGCGCTTATCCATATTCTCTGTACCATCGCATACGAGCACCTGCCCTGCATGGATTGAATATCCTATGCCGACACCACCGCCATGGTGGATTGATACCCATGATGCACCCGATGCTGTGTTGAGAAGTCCATTGAGAATAGGCCAATCTGCTATTGCGTCAGAGCCATCACGCATACCTTCAGTTTCACGGTACGGAGATGCGACAGACCCAGTATCAAGATGGTCACGACCAATGACAATGGGCGCCTTGAGTGTTTTGTTCTTCACCATGTGGTTTATCTCCAGCCCGAGTTTGTCACGCTCACCATATCCAAGCCACATAATGCGCGCTGGTAATCCCTGAAATGGCACCTTCTTCTGTGCAAGCTCTATCCATTGCCGTATTGCCGTATCATCGCCAAACATCTCGAGTACTTTTTTGTCAGTAGCATAGATATCGCTTTTGTCACCGGACAGTGCAGCCCACCGGAATGGTCCTTTGCCCTGGCAGAATAAGGGTCTGATGTATTCGGGGACGAAGCCAGGTATGGCAAACGGGTTTTCGACACCCGCTTTTTTCGCTTGACCACGTATATTGTTGCCGTAGTCAAAAGCAATTGCACCTTTTTTCTGCATTTCCAGCATTGCGTTGACCTGCCGGGCAATGGACTGAAGAGCCCGTGTGCGATACTCGTCAGGATTCCTTGAACGCAGGTCCAAGGCATCTTGCAGACTCATACCACCAGGCACATAGCCGTTGAGTTCATCATGTGCTGAGGTCTGGTCAGTCAGTATATCAGGGATTATGTCACGTCTAACGAGTTCGGGCTCGATATCTGATGTGTTGCCAACGAGACCAACAGATAGTGATTTCTTCTGCTTGACCGTATCAAAAACGAGTTTGAGAGCCTCATCGAGTGATGTGACCATGGTATCACAAAAACCTTGCTTGATTCGTTTTTCAATGCGCTTCGGGTCGACCTCAATATCGAGTATGACACCACCATTCATGGTGACCGAAAGCGGTTGTGCTCCACTCATGGCACCCATACCACCAGTGAGTACCCATTTGCCGGTTAGTGAGCCATTAAAATGCTTGCGCGCACACGCGGCAAATGTTTCATACGTGCCCTGGATAATGCCCTGCGTGCCGATGTATATCCAGGAACCTGCCGTCATTTGACCGTACATGATGAGTCCGAGTGCTTCTAGTTTCCGAAAATAATCCCAGTTTGCCCATGCCGGTACAAGAAGTGAGTTTGCGATCAAGACCCGTGGTGCATAGTCGAATGTCTTGAACACACCAACTGGTTTTCCTGATTGGACCAAGAGCGTTTCATCATTCTCCAGGTTCTTGAGCGCAGCAACAATGGCATGAAATGCCTCCCAGTTTCTCGCTGCTTTTCCGCTTCCACCATAGACAATGAGCTCCTTAGGATTCTCGGCAACGTGAGGATCGAGGTTGTTGTGGAGCATCCGTAATGCTGCTTCTTGCTGCCAGCTTTTGCAGGAAATCTGTGTGCCGGTTGGTGCTGAGACTGGCTTGTAGGCAAAATTCTTAATAGTCTTTGTTTTCTTCATGGCTCCTCCTGGTTAATTTTATGGCAAAGAAGTGTTTTGTCAATGCACGATGGTTGGATAGTTTCATAGTTGGATGGTTCAATAGCTGGATAGTTTGACGGTTTTATGGTTAACCATGCAACAATGTAACTATGAAACCGTGCAACTAATATGCCCGACGGGCATATAGTTGACTTAGCTGAGGAATTAGATATAATTCCCTGATGAAAAAGTGGATTTTTGTGGCATTGATATGTATTGTCACCTGCGGTGTCACATTTGAACAGAAGGCAGCTGATATCTTGCAGCAGTCACTGGACAATGCATCACCGCAGGTCAGGATACTTGCTGCAAAAGGTCTTGTTCAAACAGGTGATACAACAGGTTCTGAGGTTCTCAGAAACATGGTACAGGTAGATGATGTCGATGCCTGCGCAGCAACACTGACGGCATTGTTAGACCTGCCAGACATCACATATGCGCCTGTATATGCACAGCGTATAGAACACGAGCACCCACTCGTCCGCACCGCTGCGTACCGGCTGATTGCAGAGATTGATGATGATGAATGTCAAGAGATTCTGGTAACAGGTACACAGGATGGTGTCGCAAAGATACGGCGTATCTGTTATCGAGGACTTGAGAGATTCAAAGATACACAAGCGGTTATGCATGGTTTGCGGGATATTGATCCACGCACGCGGATAACAGCAGCACAGGTTCTTGGCATGCTTGGCGAGGAGGGAATGGCAGATTTTATCAAGAATGAGCTTTCCACTGAATCCACTGATATCATGCAGCATGGCTTGATCGCGTTGGCTACAATGGGTGATGAATCTGCACTGCCGATGATACGGGAATCAGCGTGCAGTGCCGCATGGGATGTGCGCCTGGCGGCCTTAGAAGCGCTCTTTATCATGGGTAAATCTGATGACATGAACGTGCTCAAACAAGCAATCGAGTCAGACGACCCTTTTGTGCGCGCTCGTGCAGCATACATCATGAAAAAATTTCCGTTGCCAGAAAAAGTACATCTGCTGGAAAAGGCAGCGCGCGATGAATATGTTAATGTATCACTTGCTGCACTCGAGGCACTTGGGCAATACAGGATGAGGAAACACAAGAGACTTTTCGCGGAACTCATGGATGCAGGCAATGCAACAGTACGCATTGCTGCTGCTACAGCATATATGCAGGTGCAGTAATGGGACTTCGATTATATAATACATTACATAAGAAAACTGAGGATTTCAAACCAAAGGTGAAAAATACAGTGGGTGTTTACACCTGCGGACTTACTGTCCAGGGAAGACCACATGTCGGTCACATCCGTGCGGCATTGACACGTGATATAATTGTCCGGTGGCTTGAACACCTGGGCTACCACGTAACGAGTGTTGAGAACTTCACTGATATCGATGATAAAGTCATTGAGAAACAGCAGGAATCAGGTAAAGACTGGCGCATGATTGCAGGTACGCACATCAAAGAGTACATGGAGGCATGCAACACACTTAACATTACAGAAGCTTCGTTTTACCCTCGTGCATCGCAGCATATTGAAGAGATCATCGAGCTGGTAAAGGTGCTCGTTGACAAAGGATATGCCTATGAAAATGAAGGCGATGTGTATTTTCGCGTGCGTGCGTACAAAGATTATGGAAAACTTTCGAATAAAACTATTGATGAGCTCATTAGTGGTGCGCGCATAGCACCCCATGAGACAAAAGAGGACCCGCTTGATTTTGCTCTCTGGAAGGCAGCAAAACCGGACGAACCCTATTGGTTTAGTCCCTGGGGAAAGGGGCGTCCTGGATGGCATATTGAATGTTCTGCAATGTCCAAGTACCACCTGAGAGAATCATGTGATATTCACACGGGTGGCGAAGATTTGATATTCCCTCATCATGAAAATGAAATTGCACAATCGGTTGCCGCAACCGGTAAAGAGTTCTTCCGGTACTGGCTGCACACGGGATGGGTGACACTCGGCGGTGAAAAGATGGCGAAATCGACTGGTCATTATTTTCTAATCAGCGATATACTCAAGGACTACGACTACGCACCAAATGCGGGGAATGTCGTGCGATTGTATCTGTTGAAGACGCAATACCGGAATCAAATTGAGTTTTCGAAAGAACGGCTGGATGAGGCGAAGAGCGCGTACAGCCGTATTGATGATTTCATGTCTCAATTCCACGATCTTGAACGCACAGAAAAACCGTTGAGGGAGGATGCATTTACTGAAGCAATGAATGATGACCTCAATACACCAAAAGCCCTGGGTGTGATATTTGATCTCGTGAGTACTGGCTATGAGACAAAAGATGAAAACGAACGCAAGAAAATTGCTTCGAGTGTGAAGCATTATCTGAACGTATTGGGGTTCAGAGAGAAGGCAGAACGCCCATTCAAGGAGTTGACCGATGTTCTTGAAGATGTTCTGCAGAAACTGCCCGAGGAAAAGAAATCTCGTTTATTTACGGCAGTAGCCAAGACATTCTTAGCTAACTTTGTTTCCAATATTAGAGATGAGCAGGATTTCTTTCCGATCATGCTTAATCTACTATTATTCATGAAAGATGAGTTACGAAGAGAGAAGAACTACGAGATGGCAGACTACATCAAAAAGCGAATAACCGAAAAAGGCATATTAGTTCAGGATAAGAAGATTGAGCATTTGTAGAGTGGGGGCGAAGTGATTCAGGCGACACAAATAAGAAAAGGCATGTTTATCAAACTTGATGATATTCCTCATGTTGTCTTGAACGTTACACACATCACACCAGGAAACAAGAGGGGAATTGTTCAATGCAACTTAAGAAACCTGCAAACGAACCTGTCCACTGAAAAGAGGTTCCGTTCAAACGACAGACTGGAAGAAGCTGAAATTGAACCCGTTGAGATGGAGTATATCTACTATGATGGTCAGTACTACTTCATGAATCTTGAGAACTATGAGCAGATTCCTTTGAGCGCAGACCTCATTGGTGACGCAGCAAAATTTCTCAAGCCGAATATCAAGGTCAAGATTGAATTTTATGAAGGAAAGCCATTCGGCATTGTTCTGCCAAAAATAGTGACACTGAAGGTCATTGAAACGCAGACATACATGAAGGATGCGACGGCACAGGCACAGTCAAAACCAGCTCGCTGTGAGGGTGGGCATGTCTGTCAGGTGCCACCGTTTGTCGAGGTCGGTGATTTCATAAAGGTGAAAACCGAGACCGGTGAGTATGTGGAGCGAGCCTAGCAGCTAGCCAATGGCGTATGGCATATAGCGCATGGCGTTTGGCGTATAGCGTATGGTCTACTAAGGAGGTTTGATGGCTGATGAATTACAGGAGCTTGTTAAAAAAGTAGCAGAGAAAATAGCAGGATGTCGCTGTGTCAGTCTTGTTGGCTATGATGGTATTACTGTTGCTCAGCACATTGTTGACGCGGATTTTGATGTAAGTGTTTACGATGCTGAGCTTTCTTCAGTAATGCTCGCTTCCAAGGAGGTTAGAAACAGTCTGAATCTCGGCGCGGAAAAGGAATTAATATGGCTCACGGATACATCCTTTTTCATCATCCACCCAATTGGCGAAGATTATTTCATATATAGCTGCTTGAAGGCTACAAATTCCAACCCTGGTGTCGCGAGAATAGAACTGAACAGAGTCCACGACACGATACATAAAATAATCTACGCTGAGATGTAGATACACACTTCGCTATACACACCTCGGGAGGGGAATTTTGGGTCGCGTAGCACGCATTGTCCTTTGTGTCATTGTTATTGGTGTAGTCATACAGTCAGTCATCAACACGCCTCTGCTTATCAATGTTGGCCTTTGTATCGGTATGTTGCTTCTCAGTTTGTGGCGAGATTGGTGTCTGTATGTCGCACTTGTGTTCTTGTCTGCTACAAATACCGTGCTGCATACGTCGGTACCGATAGCTGCGCCGGCTCGAGAAGCAGTGTTCTCGGGTACGGTGATCAGCGAGCAACCATATGAAACCTATGTGCAGTTACTCCTTCACATTGACCATGTGCGTATCGGGAAAAGAACTATGCAGTTTGGCGAAACTGTGTTGTTCTATGCACAGACGGACGAGACCTGCCTTGGTAGACATCTGCTCGTAAGGGGAAGAATCAAGAATGCACGGTACGGACGCCGACCACATGTACTATCGGGGAGGATAATAGCGACAACATCGACTGCTTCGATTATTGGTGGGATTCAGTCTGCGGTTAATCAGTTTATTCATCACGTACTTGGTGCTGTGCTGGCGCCAGTGCATGCAGATATCGCAGCCAGTCTTATTCTCGGTGGTAGTGGTCGGGTAGGAAGAGATGTGCGGGATGCTTTTAGCCGAGCAGGGGTCCTTCACATCCTGGCAGTTTCAGGGCTCCATGTTGGTTTTGTCGCAGTCTTTGTAGGACTTCTTCTGCTCTTTGTGCCGCTGTCACTGCGAATGAAATTCATGCTGACTATGCTTGTGCTTCTCCTCTATGCCGCGGTTACTGGATTTCGGCCGAGTGTTTGTCGTGCTACGGTCATGGCATTTCTCTTTGGGTTTGCAGTACTTATCCAGAGAAATGTCAAACCATTACACATAGTCAATATCACAGCAATAGCGTTTCTTATCGTCAATCCATTTGCACTTTTCAACCTGAGCACACAGCTCTCGTTTGCTGCTGTGTACGGCATTGTTATTCTCTTTCCTTTGTGTAATGAAAAAGTTGTACGACATGTACACAACAGATTTGTTCGGCGCATACTCACCATAATGGCCATTTCTTTTTCTGCGCAGGCTTTCGTTTCTCCACTGCTTGCGTACTATTTCCATCGCTTGCCAACGTGTGCAATTATATCTAATTGTGTCATAGTGCCTCTCGTATCGGTTGCCGTTTTCTTGCTGTTTCTCTGTCTTGGTGTGGGTGCGTTATCTCTCGTTGGGGCGCACCTTGTTGCATTTCTTGTTTCAATAATACTTGATGCAGTCACAGCGATTTCATCCGTTTTTGCTAACCTACCTTTTTCGACGATTACACTATACATTTCACCGGTCTTGTTTGCGCCATTCTATCTTTTGTTTTTTAGATCGACTAGAAAGACGGCGATTTTCATGCTTATCTGTATACTCATACTTGCCTCTCTCGGCGCACTACCGCGGTATACGATGATAATCCAGAGTTCAAACACCACTAGTATTACCACTCACGATAATTCTACCGTTGTTGTGACCCGTGAGAAAAAGAATGGTAATGTGCAGGCATTCCTGCAACGGCATCATATAAGAGAAATTGACTGTCTCGTCGCTCCACAAGGCTGTCGTCTGTCAGCAGAAAGGTTCTGTCGACTGCCGGACGTGTTGCATGTTAAGAGGATCGGCGTGGGTTCCCTGAACTTTGAAATCGGTAACGATGTTCTGATGCGTTATGGCATGCTACAGATCCCGCTACTTAGCGATGATGCTTACGACTCCCTGAATGAACCCAGAGTTACCTACACAATAACTGATGGTGCACGTGCGTACCGGTTTCACGCACCTCAGTATGGTTCTGTGATTGACCAGATGCTTGTTGATGTGAGACTCGTGTGTGGAAAGATTTTGTTTCTTTTTTGACTGCGGTGTCAGCGCAGAGAATGTCTCAGCTAAGATTGCCGACAGCCTTTTCTACCTCATGGAGGATTTCACATGACTCGACCAGCTGCTTCATGGCATTATGGTCTTTGTGTAGCGGACGGTCTTCATCCAGGTGTTGTACATATTTTCTGATAACCTTCTTTGCGGCTCTCACACCAGTACCCGGCGAGAAGTCACGAAAATCAAGTGCTTGAGCTGCGGCCATGAATTCAATACCGAGAACACCGTAGGCGTTATCAAGGATTTGTCCGGTTTTTAATGCCGTATTCATACCCATTGATACGAAATCTTCCTGGTCAGCAGCAGCAGGAATGGACA